>NZ_JBKORF010000049.1:0-81013 GCF_047314685.1 Shewanella sp. BJSY2023SW001 | reverse complement strand
CCCCTGCAACGAGCTTCCTTGCAGCTCAGAAAGTGTTTTGGATGTCCTGTATGTTTGTTTGTATGAAGCATGCAAATTACTCGTCTCAGAGAGCCTACTTCCAAAAATACGTCGTTATTTATCAGAGACTGCCCCTGCAACGAGCTTCCTTGCAGCTCAGAAAGTGTTTTGGATGTCCTGTATGTTTGTTTGTATGAAGCATGCAAATTACTCGTCTCAGAGAGCCTACTTCCAAAAATACGTCGTTATTTATCAGAGACTGCCCCTGCAACGAGCTTCCTTGCAGCTCAGAAAGTGTTTTGGATGTCCTGTATGTTCTGCTCATTTGTCAGAAAAGTTATCTATCTACAAAGTCGTTAGGTGATTGACATCAAGACCAAAATGGATGAATAACTAAGTTGAGTAAGATTTGGTAAAATCATTGCTTAATTGTTAGATATTTTAAGGAGTTATTGTGACTGCTAATGATAGAAATAGATACGCTTTTAGCTATGTTAATCACGATGCACGAGAAAAGAATTTTATCTATAAAAATTTCAATAAATCATCTAGCTATCATTCTAATTTTTCAAAGTCAAAGTTTGTAAGCTCTTCTTTTATTGGAACAAAATTCAAATTTTGCAGTTTCTACGGGGCAGAGTTCAAGGAGTGCCTAATAAGGGGGACATTATTCAGGAAGTGCAATTTACAAACAGCTACATTTACCAATTGTATGCTGGCAGCAAACGTATTTGACAGAGCTAAACTCAAAGATTGTAAGTTCATAAATTGCATGATTATTGGATCAACTAAAACGCTTCAGTTGATCCCTAAGGCAAACCGAGAAAATACTCAGGTAGTGAATTCTTTTCCAAATGAAGCAGAATTCAATAGTGCGCTTATTCAGGAAGTTGAAAAGCTAAGAACTCACGATCACATTCGAAGATCCTCAGTCTTACATCGAAAAAACAACAAACTAGACACTTTGTCATTGAAGGTATTGACTGAAGAGTTTGGAGATGAATTCCTTATTCAAAACCTGCCAAAGCTACGGAACTTAGTAACAAGAGAGTTCCATACACTCTCATATATTCAAGGCATATTGCGTAAGTCAAGTGCTGATGATATCGTCTAAATCCCCCGGTTCTGTCACCCATGGGGCTCTAAAAACTAACGACTATATGCTTGTCTACGGACTGATGCGGGGTTAAGGCGTTAATGGTCACAAAGTTAGTGGAGGTATTGCCTATGGTAATGGATATGTTAACGATTTCATCTTTTGTAGCTTTAATTTTGTACAAAGTGGTTGTAGCTATCAGTCCCATGTTTGGTGGCAGGATTCACATAATAGTTCCTAGTTACGCCTACGGTGCACCGAAACCAAGCACCATTCAATTCCAAAATAGCTCTTGCCCCTCATAACATAGTGAAGAAAATGACACCTCCTTCAAACGGCTTGTAACCCTTGAAAACCGTTTCATCTCTGTATGATAAGTGCTTTATTTGTGGAATGGTCGAAAATTGAATTATCGTGAAAATTCGCCGCAATTATCGCGCTACAGATCAACAAATACAGGAGAAAAATCGTTCAAAATCATTGTGATTTGAATATGACTGTATAGTTATCCAGTTTTTTGGTTGGGGAGCTGTGAGTTGTATCACGCTGGTGTTGCGATGAAAATTGCCAGGTCAGAAAGTCTGTTAGTTACTGAACCACCGACAATGTGTTAACTCATTTTGGGGCAAAACCAATTTAGGGCAATCTGTCAGCTATTGTCACGTCAAGGAAACGAAACTGACAGACTGGATTCTGACTAATCCAGTTAAAACTGATGAGTCTAAGCTGTGCAGCTATTCCCTGGCGCTGGGAAGCCTGCGCGCAAGCCGATAGCAGGTCGGCGACCTGCCATCCAATCACTTGCCAAACTTATTGATGAATAAGTTTGCCCCCCTTGATGACATCCACCAACGGATTCACGCCGTAGCTGTAGGCGAGTTCCGCTGGGGTTGAGATCCGCCACAGGCAGAAGTCGGCATCCATTCCCTGGCGCAGCATGCCTATGCGCTGTTCACGACCCAGGGCGCGGGCGGCGTTGCGGGTGACACCGGCCAAGGCTTCTTCCGGCGTCAGGCGGAATAGGGTGCAGCCCAGGTTGAGCATCAACAGGGTTGAGCAGATGGGGGAAGTCCCCGGGTTGAAGTCGCTGGCCAGCACCATGGGCACCTGATATTGGCGCAGCAAGGCTATCGGTGGCAGTTGGGTTTCCCGCAGGAAGTAAAAGGCGCCGGGCAACAGGGTGGCGCAGGTGCCGCTCTCGGCCAGGGCCTTGACCCCGGCTTCATCCAGATACTCGATATGATCCACAGACTTGGCCCCCAGACGGGCGGCCAGTATTGAGCCGCCCATGTTGGAGAGCTGCTCGGCGTGCAACTTGATATCCAGCCCTTTGGCCTTGGCGGCGCTGAGAATGGCTTCTGTCTGTTGCAGGTCGAAGGCGATATTTTCACAAAACACATCCACGGCATCGGCGAGATCTTCCGCCAATACCTGAGGCAGCATCTCCTCGATTACCAGTTGCACATATTCCTGCTCCCGGCCTTGATATTCGGCCGGGAAGGCGTGGGCGCCCAGGAAGGTGGTGACCACATCCACATGGTGGTGTTTGCCCAGCTCGCGGGCGACCCTGAGCAACTTGAGTTCGGTGGCGGTTTCCAGCCCGTAGCCCGACTTTATCTCCACCGTAGTAACCCCTTCCTTGGCCAGGGCGTTGAGGCGGCGACGAGCCTCGTCGAACAGTTCGGCCTCGCTGGCCTCACGGCAGGCCTTGACCGTGCTGATAATACCGCCACCAGCACGGGCGATTTCTTCATAGCTGGCGCCCTTGAGACGCAGCTCGAACTCGTTGGCGCGGTTACCGGCAAACACCAGATGGGTATGGGCATCTATCAACCCGGGCGTCAGCCAGCCGCCTTTGCCCTTGTAAACCGGAGTTGCCAGCACGTCGAAGGCAGGCAGGTCGCTGCGCTTGCCAATCCAGGCTATTTTGCCGTCTTTTACTGCCAGGGCCGCGTCGGTGATGGCGCCATAAGCCTCTGATACAGAAGGGTCCATAGTGGCAATATTGATATCTATCCAAACCTGATCCCAGGACATGCTTGCTCCTTGTTGTTTGCCTTACGCTTGCCTTAATGATGGCAATTGTTGTGATTTTGTGAGCTAACTTGTATTTACTTGTATATACAAGTTAGGATTATAGCCGAGTTTTTCAGCAGATTGAAACCAACACAGAGTCGATTCGATGAGCACAGCCAAGTTCGCCCGCATTAAACAGTACATCTCAGACCGCATTGAGTCGGGTGAATGGGTGGAGCACTCCAGGGTGCCTTCCGAAAACCAACTGGCAGAGCTATTTGAGTGTAGCCGGATGACGGCCAGACGGGCCTTGACCGAGCTGGTGGACAACGGCGTGCTGGAGCGCAGTCAGGGGCTGGGTACCTTTGTAGCCGAGTTCAAGTCGCAGTCATCCATGTTGTCTATCCGCAATATCGCCGATGAGATCAAGGCCCGCGGCCATGGTTACAGCGTGCAGGTGTTGGAGCTGACCGCCATAGAGGCCCTGGCGCCTATCGCCATCGCCCTGGGGCTGGAGACCGGCAGCCGGGTGTTTTACTCGGTGCTGGTGCATTGTGAAGAGGGGCTGCCGCTACAGCTCGAGGAGCGCTTCGTAAACCCCCAGTTAATCCCCGACTATCTGCAGCAGGATTTCAATTTGCAGACCCCTCATGAATATCTGTCGCAGGTGGCGCCTTTGACCGAGGCACGCCACACCATAGAGGCGATAGTAGCCAATGAACAGATACGAACCCGCTTGGCGATTCCCGCCAGCGAGCCCTGTTTACAGATACTGCGCCGCACCTGGTCACGCCAGGGGGTGGTGAGTTTTGCCCGGCTGATCCATCCCGGCAGCCGCTTCCGTCTCGGAGGACATCTGACCTTCAGAGGCGAACATAAACCTAAATAAAAACAACAAAATAAACCACAAGACAAGCAACGGAGGAATGGAAGTTTATGGATAAGAGACATGATCCGGCGCGCAAAATCATTGCGCCGACCGGCACCACTCTGAACTGTAAGAGCTGGCAGACCGAAGCGCCGCTCAGAATGCTGATGAACAACCTGCATCCGGATGTGGCCGAGCGCCCCGAGGATCTGGTGGTTTACGGCGGCATAGGCCGCGCCGCCCGCGATTGGCAGTGTTTCGATAAAATCGTCGAGGTGCTCAAGCGTCTGGAAGAGGATGAAACCTTGCTGGTGCAATCTGGCAAGCCGGTGGGAGTATTCAAGACCCACAGCGATGCCCCCAGGGTGCTGATCGCCAACTCCAACCTGGTACCCCACTGGGCCAACTGGGAACACTTCAACGAGTTGGATAAGCAAGGACTGGCTATGTACGGCCAGATGACCGCCGGCTCCTGGATCTACATAGGTACCCAAGGCATAGTCCAGGGCACCTACGAAACCTTTGTGGCCGTGGCCAAGCAGCATTTCGACGGTGACGCCAAGGGCCGCTGGATCCTGACCGGTGGCCTGGGCGGTATGGGCGGTGCCCAGCCTCTGGCCGGTACCATGGCCGGATTCTCTGTGCTGGCCTGTGAAGTAGACGAGACCCGTATCGATTTTCGTCTGCGTACCCGTTATCTGGACAAGAAGGCCCACAGCCTGGACGAGGCACTGGCGATGCTGGAAGCCGCCAAGGCCGAGGGCAAGCCGGTTTCCGTGGGTTTGCTGGGCAATGCCGCCGATATCTTCAGTGAGCTGGTTGAGCGCGGCATTACTCCGGATGTAGTGACAGACCAAACTTCGGCGCACGATCCGCTGAATGGCTATCTGCCTCAGGGCTGGACGCTGGAGCAGGCCAAGGAGATGCGCCTCAAAGACGAGGCTTCTGTAGTCAAGGCCGCCAAGGCCTCCATGGCGGTGCAGGTTCAGGCCATGTTGGCGCTGCAAAGCCGCGGCGCCGCGACCCTGGACTATGGCAATAACATCCGCCAGATGGCGTTTGACGAAGGCGTGGCCAACGCCTTCGATTTCCCCGGTTTTGTTCCCGCCTATATCAGGCCGCTGTTCTGTGAAGGCATTGGCCCGTTCCGCTGGGCGGCGCTCAGTGGTGACCCTGAGGATATCTACAAGACAGATCAGAAGGTGAAAGAGCTTATTCCGGACGACCCACACCTGCACAACTGGCTGGATATGGCTCGTGAACGTATCGCCTTCCAGGGGCTGCCGGCCCGTATCTGCTGGGTTGGCCTCAAAGACCGCGCCCGTCTGGCGCTGGCCTTCAACGAAATGGTGAAAAACGGCGAGCTGTCGGCGCCTGTGGTCATAGGCAGGGATCACCTGGATTCCGGCTCTGTGGCCAGTCCCAACCGGGAAACCGAATCCATGCTCGACGGCTCGGATGCCGTCTCCGACTGGCCGCTGCTCAATGCGCTGCTCAATACTGCCGGTGGCGCCACCTGGGTGTCGCTGCACCATGGTGGGGGGGTCGGCATGGGCTTCAGTCAGCACTCCGGGGTTGTGATCCTCTGTGACGGCAGCGACGCCGCCGCCAAGCGGGTATCCCGGGTATTGTGGAACGATCCGGCCACGGGCGTGATGCGTCACGCCGATGCCGGCTATGAGATTGCCAAGCGCTGTGCCAAAGAGCAGGGCCTGGATCTGCCTATGTTGGAGGACTGATGATGACCACTCAAATCACTCTGACACCGGGAAGCCTGACCCTGTCTGAACTGCGCAGCATCAGCCGCGCGCCAACCCAGCTGCAATTGCACCCGGAATCGCTGGCAGCTATCAACAGCAGCGCCGCCGTGGTGCAAAAAGTATTGGATGAGGGCCGCACGGTTTACGGCATCAACACTGGCTTTGGCCTGTTGGCCAACACCAAGATTGCCCCGGCGGATCTGGAACTGTTGCAGCGCTCTATCGTGTTGTCCCACGCCGCCGGTACCGGCCAATTGATGCGCGATGAAACCGTGCGGCTGATGATGGTGTTGAAGATCAACTCTCTGTCCCGAGGTTTTTCCGGGATCCGTCTCGAGGTGATCAACTTCCTGATCGCCCTGGTCAATGCCGGTGTCTACCCTTGCGTACCCGAGAAGGGCTCAGTGGGAGCCTCGGGCGACTTGGCGCCGCTGTCGCACATGTGTCTGCCGATCATCGGCGAGGGCGAAGTGCGTTATCAGGGGCGTATCATGCCCGCCATTGAGGGCTTGAGTATCGCCGGGCTGAAACCGATTGAATTGGCTGCCAAAGAGGGCCTGGCCCTGCTCAACGGCACCCAGGCATCGACGGCGTTGGCACTGGAAGGCTTGTTCCATGCCGAGGACCTGTTTGCCGCCGGTTCTGTGGTCGGCGCCATGAGTGTCGAGGCGGCCATGGGCAGTCGCAGCCCGTTCGACCCGAGAATTCATGCGGTGCGCGGTCAAAAGGGCCAGATAGACTCGGCGGCAGTATTCCGTCATCTGCTGGGGAGCGGCTCCGAGATTGCCGAGTCACACGCCAATTGTGAAAAGGTGCAGGATCCCTACTCTCTGCGCTGTCAGCCACAGGTTATGGGCGCTTGCCTGACGCAGATCCGTCAGGCGGCCGAAGTGCTGGAAATTGAAGCCAACGGCGTGACAGATAACCCACTGGTGTTTGAAGATACCGGCGAGATCATCTCAGGCGGTAACTTCCATGCCGAACCTGTGGCCATGGCGGCGGATAATCTGGCACTGGCGATTGCCGAGCTGGGGGCCATCAGTGAGCGCCGCATTGCGCTGCTGATCGACTCCAATCTTTCCAAGCTGCCGCCATTCTTGGTGGAAAACGGTGGGGTTAACTCGGGCTTTATGATTGCCCAGGTGACAGCCGCGGCGCTGGCCAGTGAAAACAAGACCTTTGCTCATCCGGCCTCTGTCGACAGCTTGCCGACCTCGGCCAACCAGGAAGATCATGTTTCCATGGCAACCTTTGCCGCCCGCAGGCTCAAGGATATGGCGGAAAACACCCGCGGCGTGCTGGCAGTGGAACTGCTGGCTGCGGCCCAAGGGTTGGATTTCCGGGCGCCGCTGCAGCCAAGCCAGGCAGTAGCCAAGGCCAAGGCTGAACTGCGCGAGCGGGTTACCTTCTATGACAAGGACAGATACTTCGGTCCGGATATCACCAAGGCCACTGAGCTGCTGGCGAGTGGGCGCTATAACGCCTATCTGCCAAAGGAGTTGCTGCCAAGCAGCCTCTGAGCCGGGAATCGCTGGAAGGGTCTGAGGGCCCTTGGGCACCTTAGGGACAAAAGTCCGTATATGAAATACAAAGAGCGCCAACTGGCGCTCTTTATTTATTTTAATAAATCAATGCCGAGAGACAGATGTTACCAGGCATCCAGTTCTGTGATCTTTAGATTCAACAGCTGCTTCTGCCACTGGTTTTTATCTACCCCTTCAATCCAGATCACCGAGGATTGCCGCTGCTGGCCCTTGCGCAGATAGGTTTCCGGCATACGCTTGATGGCACGCCAAACCTGTAGCTCCTCTTCTTTCATCTTGCGCCCCTGATCGTTATAAAAGCTGACACTGATCAGTACGCCAACCATATCTTCACTGCTGTTACTGCCGAGTTCGAAGGTCAGGCCCAGTTTGTCACCTTGCCACTGCGTCTGCAGCAGAGAAACGCTGACCCCTTCCCTGGCAGTCTTGCCAAGCAGTCCGGGAGTGGTCATGGCGCTCTGGGTCAGTTGCTCAGCCGTGGCGGCTGGGTTTACCTCGGACTTGGGCGCCACTGCGACAGTATGGGTGCCGGTATTGGCTGCGGTATTCGATATCTCGGCCACCACATCTTCAGTCACAGTTTCGGGTTCGGCGGCGCTGATCACCGCCTCTGTAAGCACATATTCCCAGGTAAAATCATCTTTGAGTATGACTCTGGCGCCATTTTCCAGAGTGACTTCGGCCACCTGGGCCGGTTCGGCAACGGCAAAACTTGAGCTCAATAGCAACGCCAGAGCACTGACGGCGAAGCCGGGTTTGAAAAGGTTCTGTTTCGACATGAAAAAATTCGCTTGCGCTTGGCTGGATCCTGGCGTCAACAATAACCGGGCTTACCTGGGCTGGCAATGACGAAAAACATAAACTTGCTTTCCTGGCATACGGCAATCCACGGGAAGTATGTTCAAGTGCCTTTGTCCAGGAAAGGTGCGAACAAGCCCCATGTGTGCTCTGCGTCGGCTTACAGACTGGAATGTAAGACATAGTTCGCAGCAAATGACCAAGTCCTTGGCAAGAAAGTGAAGTTATTGCCCGCTAATATGTCAGCCTTGACTGTAAAAGGGGTCAGAATTGTCTTGCAGGCAACTTTGGCGCTGGGTATACCGGAAGATAAAGGGCATTATCATCTCTTATACTTTGGCTGCGGTGAAGAGTCCTATGACACATCCAGCCGGCTGTGTGGCGAATTAAACCATTCAATGAAACAATCACCGAGTTTGTAACTCATTGGTCAGCGTTTACTTACAACATACCCCACTATATGATCCCGCTCTTAGTCTATCTGATAGTTTGGAGAGGGTATGCCGTCGAATACCAAGGCCTGGTTGTCGAAGGCTCTGCAATTTGGCGGAGGATGCTTTTACCTGTTGCTGGCCTCATGGAGTCTGTTCCATGTGGCAGGTTGGGTAGGCAAACTACCTGACCATAGCGAGCATTGCCAAGAGTCAATACTGCTCAGCAGCTGGTCACCGAATAAAGATTGGCAGGCCGACGTCAGCTTTTCCAACTGCAGTCTGCATGGACGTAAGCACTGGCAGAGCCACTTAAGCTTGACCGATCTGGACTCGGGACGCCGCTTCCCCGGTCTGCTGGTGGTATCCGGTCGCCACGATGAGTTGAAACTCGACTGGTACAATCACAGACAATTATCAATTTCCGGGCTTCCCATAGATCACCTGGAGCACTTCCAACAGCCGCTGGGAACCAAAATAGTACTCACCTTGAAAGGTGATTAAGCGCACACTTTCCAACGAGGATGGGATCGACTGTTCAGCCAAAGTTAACACCTGTATGTTACTCTGCAACCTGGCCTGGGTTGTGGGCCGGGATGAGTGATTTTTCTCTGAGAGGTTAATTTTGGATAACTTGGACAAAGACTTAAGATTCGAACTGTCACACTGGTTGTCACAGCTGGGGATCAACAGCCAACCAGCCGATGGTTTGTCCACTTCGCTCATGGTGCTCGCCTGCCTGCTGCTGGCAGGTTTGGCTTATTTTATTGTGCGTCGCGGTGTAGTGCGGGCGATGAACCTGGTGATTCAACGTTCCAAAGTCACCTGGGACGATATCTTTATGCGCCACAGAGTGCTGGAAAAGCTGGCGATGCTGGTGCCGGCGCTGGTGCTCAACCTGCTGATCCCCATAGCACTGACAGATCATAAACTGTTGGCCGGACTGGTCGACAGGCTGCTCAGTGTCTGGCTGGTCGTCTTGCTGATCCGCGCCGCCTATTCGGCATTGGATGCGGTCAACGAGGTGGCAGACGTTAAGCTGATTAGCCGTCGTCTACCGGTGAAGAGCTTTGTGCAGCTGATCAAGCTGTTCCTGTTCTTTGTCGCCATCATTATTTCCATCTCTGTGCTCGCCAACCAGTCTCCTGTCTACTTCCTCAGCGGCTTGGGTGTCGCCACAGGTTTGGTGATGTTGGTGTTCAAGGACACCATTCTGGGGTTTGTTGCCGGTATTCAGCTGGCGGCTAACCGTATGGTCAGCACAGGCGACTGGATCCAGATGGATAAATACGGCGCCGATGGCGCGGTGGAAGAGGTATCGCTGACAACAGTCAAGGTTCGCAACTGGGACAAGACCATCACCATGATCCCGGCCTATGCGCTGGTATCCGATGCCTTCCGCAACTGGCGTGGCATGTCTGAGTCAGGCGGTCGCCGAATCAAACGTTCGGTCAACATAGATATCAACAGCATACGTTTCCTGACCGAAGAAGACAGGAAGAAGCTGGAGAAGATCAACCTGTTGAAAGAGTACCTGCCGAAGAAAATCCATGAGATCACTGAATGTAATGCGAAAGTGTCGGATATCGAAATGCCGGTCAATGGTCGCAGGCTGACCAATGTGGGGACCTTCAGAGCCTACCTGCTGGAGTATCTCAAGCACCACGACAAGGTACACAAGGAGATGACCCTGATGGTGCGGCAATTGGCGCCTACGACTGAAGGGCTGCCGATCGAGCTATATATCTTCACCAATGATACCCGCTGGACATATTATGAAGATATTCAGTCGGATATCTTCGATCATATCTTTGCCATCTTGCCGCAGTTCGATCTGCGTGCCTTCCAGGGCCCTACCGGCAATGATATCCGCAGCTTAAAAGATAATGGAGCCGGCGCAAATAAGCCTACATAGGCTTATTCGCACCTCCCCTAAAGCGCTCCCCTAATCTTTAACGGCCAATACAGTGGCGAGGGTGACAAACACCCCGCCACTGACACGATCCAGCCAATGCAAGCGTTGACTGCGCTTCAGCCATGAAGCCAACACACTGGCCATAGAGGCGTAAATCATCACAAAGCTGAAGTCTACCAAGGCCCAGGTGGAAGCCAATACTGCCAGTTGTGGCCCCTGCGGCGCAGTCACATCGATAAATTGTGGAAACAGAGCGGCGAAAAACAGCAGATCCTTGGGGTTGCTGATCCCCACCAGAAACGCCTGCCGGAACAGACTGAGAGGATGACCATGTCCCTTGGGGCCAACACTCTGCTCGGCCGCATGGGGCTTGGTGAGCAGCAGCTTAATTCCCAGATACATAAGGTAGGCGGCACCGCACCATTTGAGCAGGGTAAAGCCGTATTCGCTGGCATGCAGCAAGGCGCTCAGCCCGGCGATGGAGGCCAACATCAACAGCAGTGCCGCACTGACACTCCCCAAGGCCGTTGCCAGACTGCGGCGTTTACCAAAATGGATCCCGTGAGAAATAGACAACATGGCGATCGGGCCGGGAGAGATGGCTATCAATAAGATCGCAAACAGGTACAACAGGAAGGTCTGGTGATCCATAATTTTGTATACAAAGTTTTCGGTTAAGCGTCACTATAGTCCTGAGACGCCTGCCGAACAAGATTCACTTTTCCGCTGAATAGTCCGGGATCGCCTTGGGGAAGCGGCCGCGAATGCCGCGATAGAAGGCGATAAGCTGATCCATGTCTTGCTGCATGTCAGCACTCGGTATCAAGGGTTGATTGATCACCACCGCCTTCTGACCAAAGTCCAGCCCCACTGCCACAATCGGCACCCCCGCCTTGGAGGCGATATGGTAGAAACCTGTCTTCCAGCGTTTCACCGGGCTGCGAGTGCCCTCCGGCGCCAGCGCCAGCTTAAAGTTGCGATCCAGGCGATACAAGTCGCTGACCGCATCGACCAGATTATTGTTCTTGCGCCTGTCTACCGGCCTGCCACCTATGGCCCTGAAAAACCAGCCCCAGGGCGGAATAAAGAGTTGATGCTTACCGAGAAAGTGGATCTTCACCGCCAGAGCTCCACGGGCGAGTACGCCGATAATGAAGTCCCAGTTACTGGTATGGGGTGCCACTATCACCAGGTATTGCTGGGAGTCGGGCAGTTGTCCGCGAATTTGCCAGCCGAACAGAGCCAGCAGCCATTGGCAGATTTTTTTAAACATAGAGAGTTGCCAAACCTTGAGTTGATTAAAGGTATAGTTCAAAAGTGTTTGGGGTGGGCCGCCAGTCCAACCTTGATTAGCTTAGGAGTCTGAACATAGGCAGCACTTCCCCAAGCAGAGGCCTGAGGGAAAATATAATTTCAGTATTATCTCTTTTGTGCAAGCCTGGGTTCTACATCTTGCCAAGGACTCGTCATTGGCTATAAATCGCCGTGACGTAAGTTTGTTCAAAACGCGCGGTGGATTTGCTTACAATCTACTAAGACAATGTTTACCCAGTTCTTTCCTTATCCAGGGCCAAATAGGTTAGTATCTGTATAGAAGCTCAACGCCTATGTCGGCACGGTTTCCTGGCCTGGTTCCGGGAGAGTGCAAGGAGGGAATATGAAAAAGTTAATCTTTGGACTCCTGTCAGTACTGCTACTTGCAATCGCTCCGGCTAAAGCGGTACCGACAGATGAAATTACCGAGCTGATCAATCGTCAGCAACAAGCCTGGAATCAGGGAAATATTGATGCCTATATGCTGGGTTACTGGCACGATCCCAAGCTGAGGTTTGTCTCCAAAGGCGAGTTCAAATATGGCTGGGACAAGATGCTGGCCGCCTATAAACGTAGCTATCCGAATCACGCGACTATGGGCCAGCTCAAGCTGGAGCTCAAGGATGTGCAGATGTTGAGTAACTATTCTGCCTTGGTGGCCGGTCGCTGGGTCTTGCTCAGACAAAAGGACAGCCCATCCGGAGTCTTTACCCTGCTGTTGGAAAAGAAAGACGACCATTGGGTAATCACTCACGATCATTCATCCTGACTTGCATAGGGAATTAGATTTATCTAATATCAATCCATTAAAAAAATCTAATGGAGCACCCTATGTTAAAACCCACACTGACCGCCTTGCTGGCCTTTGCGCTGGTGAATCAAGCCGTGGCAGAGCCAACAGCGGCAGACTTCAACACCGAAGCGGCCGCGCTGGCCAAGCGTTTTGCCCAAACACTCAAGCCGCAACTGCAACAAGCCCTGGCCGAAGGTGGCCCGGTGGCGGCTATCGAAGTTTGTTCCCATAAGGCGCCGGAAATCGCCCGCCAACTCTCTGCCGAGAGCGGTTGGCAGGTAAAACGTGTCAGCTTGAAACCCCGTAATCCGGCAGCCGAGCCAGAAACCTGGCAGCGACAGGTATTGTTGTCATTCGATCAGCGGGCCGCAGCCGGTGAAGATCCGCAAACCTTGAGCCATGTTGCCCAGACCGAGTCACAGCTGCGTTTTATGAAGGCCCAGGGCGTAGCGCCGCTTTGCCTCACCTGTCACGGCAGCCAATTGGCGCCCGAGGTCAAAACCGCATTGGATGAGCACTACCCGGATGACAGCGCCAGAGGTTATCAGCTTGGGCAGATCCGCGGCGCCATCAGCATAGTGGCTCCGCGTTTGTCAGCGCAAAACTGAACTGCTCCAACCCCAGTTGTCGCCCCTTGCCATCATACCTGGCTTCGTAAAAGTTCAGTGTCCCTTCGCGGGAGATGAATATCAGGCTGGTGGCCCGGGTGCCGTATTCCGGGTGGCGAATATAGATGGATGACAGACGTCGCTCCCATTCCAGGCTGACTCCTGTGTTTGGCAGGCTGATGTCCGGCGCTGGAGTCTCATCACGCATTATTGCCAGCAGCCTATCTATATCCGGCTTGGCCGATTGGCTAATCAACCGCTCCAACGCCTGCTCGCCGCGGGCCATCTTGGGCCAGATTTCATCCAAGGCGCCATTGCTGATGGCGTGAAAACCCCTGTTCAAGCACCGCAATGACTTATCCGGGCTGTGATAACACCAAAGGCGCTTGCCCTGGCCGAAAACCAGATTGAAAGGATTGTAGTTGTCGCTGTGGTCACTGAGCCATTGCGGCTCTATTGGGGTTTGGCTATTGAGCGCCTTGAGCACCAGTTCCCCGCGGCTGCGCATACCATCCGGCTGAGAGATTGACTGACGGATATTGGTGAGGCCGGCCACCATTCCCAAACGATTACAGCCAAGCCAGGTCCCACCTGCCTGCAGATCCTTACCCGCCAGCAGTTGCTGCTGTGGCGGCCAAAAATGTGCCGGGGCTGTGGGCCTGTGATGAAACTCATCGCGGTTGGCGCAGAGGATCAGCGGATAATCCGGATGCTGATCCAGCGCCAGAAACAGAATGCACATGGGCTGTCCTTATGCCGGGTCTAAATGCGGGCTTATCCCACAAGTTAGCCAACAAAGGCGCCAATTGACAGGGTTAAATCAGTGAGAGCCTTTGTCTTGATGCTCGTGGCCATTATGGTGAGCATGACTGTGTGAATCATGGCTGCTCGAACCATGACTATGTGAACCATGGTTGTGGCCTGAGTCGTTGTGCTGCCCCGAGCCGTGGTCATGGCTATGGCCTTTGACCAGCCACATACCCCGTAAAAACTTACGTGGCCCCTGACGCAGTATGCTACTGGAGTAAAGCAGACACAGCAACGTCAGTGCCGGGTAGCTTATCTCTTTCGGTAGATCGCCCAGCTCACGCCACTGTGGTTGCCACCAGGCAATGCCGCTAAGCAGAATGGATAACAGCAACAACATACCGAGCCGTTGACTCCAGTTCATCAACTTGAGTTGTGACAGGTTAAGCACAGGTGCGGCGATCAGGGGCAAGGCTACTGCCAAGGGGCTCCAGCCGCTGTAGGCCAGTGACATCGCCAGTACGGCGGCGCCCAGATTACAGAAACGCAGCGGCAGAAACAGCAAGGCCAGCACCAGCACTTGTGCCACCGGATGCGACAGTGGCACTGACGGATGACCTATCAGATTGGCGAGGATCAAACTGAGCAAGATCCAGGGCGCGCTTCTATCCACCAGATGAGTGAAGCCAAAATGCCAGGCGGACTGCGGCACTTTGGGGTGGGGATCGGTCAATTCAATGCGGGCATAACTCAAAAACAGTCCCAGTGCGGCGAGTGCGAGGGTCTGCAGCAGGGCAAACTGCCAGCCCAGCAGCACCAAGGTCAGCAACAAGGCTTCAGGGCCGGCGAGACGTTGAACCCAGCGTCCCGGCAGCGAAGCTTGAGTAGGAGACAAACCTGCGGCAAAACGTATGCTGGCCAAGGCGTAGGCCGCCAGCAATACCGGAGCCAGTAACAGCAACCAGTGCAGCAGTTGATCTGTGCTGTGGTCATGGTGAGCGTGTTGGTGGCCGCCGGAATCCATCATCAGCAGCAATGCCAACAGGCCTATCCCCAGCAGGCTGCCTATGCCGGCCTGATATTCATATTTGCTGCTTGGGGTCTGCTGCCCATGGCCGTGGGGCTGATGCAGCACCACATGCAAAATAGAGCCTGTGACAAAGGCTTGCAGGTACACGGTATTATCCAGGCTCAGATGGCTGAGCAGCTGCTCGCCGGCGAAGTAGCCCACAGATGTCAGCGCCATCATGGCCAGCAACACCAGACTGGCCCAACGGGTACCTACCTGGGGTTTGAGCAACCACCAAATCGCCAGGCCCACGGGTAGCCTGTGCATGATCACCCCAAGCGCCAGCAGGCTGGAGTTGCCTTCCTGTTGTGCCAGCACCATGGCGCCGCCATCTGTGATGGTGTGCAACAACAAGCCGCCGATCCCCAGCGTGAGGGTCAGGTTATGGGTGATCTCTGAGTAGCGATGAAACAACTTCTCACTGGCACTGGGTCCCCAAAGGCCGAGGATCACGAAGATGATCGCCAGTATGCCGCCATGCTCCAGCAGTTCCGGTAGGATATGGATCAATACCAGGCCGCCAAGAGAAACAAAAATAAAGCCGTCCAAGCCCTTCTGCAAACCGCTGCCTGAAGAGAAATAGCGGTAAAACAGCGGGCCCAGGAGCAGGGCGATAAAACTGGCGACAAGATAGAGCATGTATTTCACGGCTGAAGTTTAGAGAACGCCATAGTATACCAGTAGCCGGGCAAATGAGCAGTGCCGTTACCTGGAATTTACCTTGAAGGATTTTCCCCCCGAGACCACAGATAAAAGTCCACAGCCGGTGACTAAAAAGTTATACAATAGTCGACTCTATGTTGTTGTATTGGTGAATGGATATTTATGGATACTCTGTCGGCTGCCGTAATGCTGTTTCTTATTATGGATCCCTTGGGCAACTTGCCTATCTTTGCCTCTATATTGCGTCATATCGAGCCCAAGAAACGCCGTCGAGTGTTGATCCGTGAGCTTATTTTTGCCTTGTTGATCATGCTGTTATTTCTATATGCCGGTGAAGCTATCCTGAGTTTCCTCAACCTCAAGTCAGAATCGGTCAGCATTGCCGGCGGCATTATTCTGTTCCTGATAGCCATCAGGATGATCTTCCCCCAACCCGGTGGGGTGGTGGGCCTGGCTGCCGGTGAAGAGCCCTTCATTGTGCCGATGGCGATTCCGCTGATGGCCGGTCCTTCGATTTTGGCGGCACTGATACTGCTGGCCCATACGGATAGCAGCCGTATGGGCGACTGGACCATAGCTCTGGTGGCGGCCTGGGGCGCCAGCGTGGTTATCTTGATGTTTTATAAGTTATTTACCCGGGTGTTGGGCGACAAGGGGCTCACGGCGGTCGAGCGTCTGATGGGCATGGTGCTGGTGATGATCTCGGTGCAGATGTTCCTCGATGGTGTCTCCCGATATTTGAATCCCTGAGTTGTTAATCCTTTTGTTGAGTCGAGGTAAAAGTGCTTAGTTGTGCCCTGATCTGTGCTTTGAGTCTGAGCGCCGGAGATTATGACAATCTCTTGCCCTATCAAGGCACGCCGCAGCAAGCGCTGGAGCGGGACGCCGCCGGGAATCTGAAGATCCCCGCTGTGTACATGGATATGGGGGCCTGGCATGGATATCACCTACCGGATAATCCTGCATTTTATGGCAGCTTCACCGGCCCCATGATCATCGCCCAGGAATACAGCCTGCATCTGGCGCCAAGCTTGCAGCACCTCAGCATATTGGAGTTGAGCACAGGGCAGGCGAAGAATTTTGCCGAAGCGGAGAAACGTCTGTTCAGTCGCCCGGATGGCCTGTATCAGGAATATCGCTGGCAAGATCTCAGCCTCAGCACCAGGCTCTATTTTGCCGATGAGCGCAGCTCACTGATTGAGACTGTGCTGGAAAATACTGGCTCCCGAGCCGGTCAGTGGCAATTGCAGTGGCAGGGAGAGCCCTTCGACAAGGCGGTAGGCAAGCCCTGGATTGCCGACAGACAATTTGCGACCAATCAACTGGAGTGGCAGTTTCGGCCACTGAGAAAAACCTGGTCGCTGCTGCTCGATGATGCCAAATTCCGCTTAAGCTTCCGTGAACCCACCTTTCTGGAAGAGCGTGGCACTCGGGGCTACCGAGCCAGTTCTGAAGTGCTGAACCTGGCTCCCTCAGAGCGGCGCAGTTTTCTCAGTGCCCAGCAGTATTTTCACACCGCAGCAGAGGCAAAGCCGCTGCAGTGGCCGAAGTTATTGCAGAGCGCCGAGCGCAACCATAGTCGCTGGGGTTGGCGTCTGGCCAAGTTGGCCGATGGTGACTTGGGGCAAAAGCGCATGGCGGCCAGAGCCATCAGCACCCTGGCACATAACTGGCGCAGCCCGGCAGGTGCCCTGCGTCACCACGGGATAACGCCTTCGGTCACCTATCAATGGTTCAATGGTATCTGGGCATGGGATAGCTGGAAACAGGCGGTAGCCTTGGCGCGTGTCGAGCCCTGGCTTGCCAAGTCCAATGTGCGGGCGATGTTTGACTATCAATTTGATGAGCAAGATCCCGTCAGACCTCAGGATGCCGGCAACATGCCGGATGCGGTGTTTTACAACCAAGATGCAGCCCGCGGCGGTGACGGCGGCAACTGGAATGAGCGGAATGGCAAACCGCCACTGGCAGCCTGGGCCGTATGGGAGATCTACCTTCAGGACGGTGATAAGGCATTTGTCGCCGAGCTCTACCCAAGACTGATGGCCCTGCATGCCTGGTGGTATCGCAACCGGGATCATGACGGCAATGGTTTGGCAGAATATGGCGCCAATCTGCATCCGTTGCACGGTGAGCCCGGGGCACTTAATCGTGATGCCATCATTCAGGCGGCAGCCTGGGAGTCCGGGATGGACAATGCGCCCAGATTCGATGCCGATAACAGCCTGCAGGTACTGGAAAACCGCGACACCAAAGGGCGTTTACTCGGCTACTCTCTCAATCAGGAGAGTGTCGATCTCAATGCATTTCTCTATGCCGATAAGCAATATCTGGCACAAATGGCCAGTCTGCTGGGACGGGAAGCCGAGGCGATGCAACTGCGGCAACAGGCCCAGCGGTTGGGACAAGCGATTCGGCAGGCCTTTTACGACCCTGCCAGCGGTTTCTTCTACGATGTACGTTTCGATGCCGAGGGCAAGCGGCGATTGCTCCGCGGCAATAAGGGCACTGAAGGTTGGATCCCGTTGTGGGCCAGTGTCGCTTCGCCTGAGCAGGCAGATGCGGTGGTAAAGCAACAACTTAGGCCAGAAGTCTTCGGTACCCAGGTGCCGTTTCCGAGCGTGAGCCGCGACAGCCCGGAGTTTGCTCCCGACAGATACTGGCGCGGGCCGGTATGGCTGGATCAGGCCTTCTTTGCCATCAAGGGATTGCAGCATTACGGTTACCGGCAGCAGGCAAGTGCAATGTCGCGGCGCTTGCTGGAGGCCATCGCCGCCGATAGCCGGGATCTGCCGATACGGGAAAACTACCATCCACTCAGCGGTGAAGGACTGCATGGCACCAACTTCAGCTGGTCGGCCTCGGTCTTATTGTTGCTTTATAGCGAAGGTTTGTTGTCTGAGGCTGAATAATCGCTGAATGAGGCGAATTGGCCGCGATTTTCTGCTGTGCAATCTTAACAGCCGCTGTTAATCTTCTGTACCATCTCTGTTAACAACAAGGTGTTGCCTGTGCGACTGCCCTCAACTCTTGCGATCTGCTTGTTTCTGGGTGCCTGTCAGGCAGGGAACGATGGCGAAATCGATGCCATTGCGGATAAAAACCGCGCGGTTAAACCTTTGTTGCCCTGTGGCAGTGGGGCACCTGTGGTAAATCGGGCTAAAATTAAAGCCAGTCTAATCGAGCGCAACATCATCACTCAGCAAATGAGTGAACAAGAGGCCGAAGCTAAGGTCTCTGAGTATATTCAGCAGCGCAATCAGAAGTTTGAAAACTGTATCAAGGAGCCAAAGTCATGAGTTTGAAGTCGGTATTGGCCCTGGGGGCTGCTTGTCTCTTTGGCATATCCAATGCTCTGGCCGCCACGGCTCCGGCGGATCCCGGAGTGATCAACAAAGAGCAGATCCTCTACTGGCTGGAGAAACGCGGTGAACTCGATGCCGACGCCTCAGAAGAGGAGCGGCAACAAGCGCTGGCAGCCTACATCGCCAAATCTACCGGAGCGGGCAGCAAGGCCGCACAAGTGCTTAAGGCCAGAGAACAACAACTGCTGCAACAGGCGCGAAGCAACAGCCTGCGTCAAAGCAAGTTAATGCGGGCACAGTCGCGGGTAGCCGATACCGATGTGACCAAGCGGGTCAAGGTGTTGGCCGTGCTGGTGGATTTTCCCGATTTGCCCTATAACAACAATCGCCTGAGTCCCGGCGATACCGAAATGTATTACGCCAACTACTCGGTAGCCCATTACCGTGGTTTGTTGTTTTCCGAGGCAGGTTTCCCAGGACCTCAGGGGCAAACTCTGCCCTCTGCCTATCAATATTATCAAGCGGTTTCCGGCCAGAGCTTTTTCTTCAGCGGCGATGTGAAAGGCTGGTTTAGAGCCAGCCAAAATGCCGCCTACTATGGTGCCAACGACCCAAATAACAACAATGACGACACTGCCGCCACTGAATTGGTGGAAGAAGCGGTCGCGGCTGCGGTAGCCAGCATGAGCGCCGCTGAGTTGGCGCAGTATGATATTGAAGATCCTTATGATATCGACGCTGACGGCAACCTGGATGAAGCCGATGGGATTTTGGATCATGTGATGATCTTCCATTCCAGCATAGGCGAAGAGGCCGGTGGCGGTATGCTCGGCGATGATGCCATCTGGTCACACAGATTCTTTGTGCCCTCGGCGCCCGGTCAATATGGTCAGGCTATTCCCGGCAGTAATATGCGTCTGTTCGGTTACACCATTCAGCCGCTGGATGCCGGAACAGGTGTTTGTACCCATGAATTTGGTCACGATCTCGGTTTACCGGATGAGTATGACACCAGTGCCGAAGCCAGCGATGGCTCGCCTGTAGGTCTCTGGTCTCTGATGTCCGGCGGCAGCTGGGCAGGTTCCCCAAGAGGCTCCCAGCCAAGTGGTTTCAGCCCCTACGCCCGCTCATTTCTACAGGACAGGTACAAGGGCCGCTGGGTCAACGAACAAACCCTGGATTATCAAGCACTGGATAGCAACGGCACTCAAGTGTCGCTTGAGCATGCCAATAGCAATGGCGTAAACCAGCTGGCCATCAAGCTGCCGTCCGACTCCATCGCCTTTACTCAGGCCTATCAGGGGCAATACCAGTACTATTCGAATCAGGGCGATCAGCTCAACAACGCCATGTCGTTCGAGCTGCAACTGCCCATGAGTACCAAGCTAACACTGAAGATGAAGGCCCATTGGCAGATAGAGCAGGACTATGACTATGTGCAACTGCTGGTGGATGGGGTGCCATTGGCTGGAAGCCATACCAAGAGCAGTAACAGTATCAACAATGCCGCCAATATTATCAGTGGTGACTCGGCGGCCTTATCCGGTGGTGAAGGGGAACAAGGCTGGCAGGAATTGAATTTCGACCTTAGCGCATACGCCGGAATGAGCAAGCAAATAAGCCTGGTGTATCGTACCGATGAAGCGGTCGGTGGCTATGGCTTTGCCGTCGATGACTTACGTCTCGAGAGTGATGGCAAGCTTATCTACAGCGATAATGCCGAAACAGCTCTCAAGACTGTGGTACTTTCCGGCTTTGTCCGCACCGACGATACCCGCCCGGGAGCGACACGGCGTTACCTGCTGCAACTGCGTAACTATCAGGGTGTTGATAGCGGACTGCAACAAGATAGCTATGAACCGGGACTCTTGGTGTGGTACGAAAACCTGGCCTACAGCGACAACAAGGTGGCTGAACATCCGGGATACGGCCTCATTGGGGTGGTGGATGCGGATCAAAACCTGATCGGCAACCGTGATACCGATGTGCAGGTTCGTGATGCCAGCTTCAGTATTTATCCACAGTCGGCGTTTTTCGGTGACCCCCATCTTGGCAACAATAGCCTGTTTGATGACAGCGACGACTACAGCGCGCCGCTTAAGCCTCAGGCCGGTCTGGTGTTGCCCCAGCTGGGTCTTATGGTGCAGCTTTTGACCCAGGAGCCAGACAGCAGCCAGGCGCTACTGTTGGTGAGTAAACGCAGCGACAGCAGCGGCACAGAACTCAGTGCCAGCATTTCAGCGCAGCAGGAGGGGGGCAATGTCAGTTTCAGCGCTAATCTCAGTGGCGGTACTGCGCCTTACACCTACCTGTGGGATTTTGGGGTCGGCGGCGCCAGCAGTACCCAAGCGACGCCTCAATACAGTTACAGTGAGTCCGGCAACTACACAGTCACACTGACTGTGACAGACGCCAATAATCGGCAAACCGTGACCAGCTTGCAGCTGACGGTTAGCATTCCTCTGTCGGCACTGTTCGATATCAGTGGTACAGGTTTAACCGTGCAGTTCAATAACCTCAGTCGCGGTGGCAACGGTGAACTCAGTTATCAGTGGCACTTTGGTGACGGCCAGAGCAGCACTATCGCTTCTCCCTCACATACCTACAGTGCGGCAGGCAGTTACAGTGTGCGCCTGGTTGTGACCGACTCACAGAATAATCAGAGCAGCAATAGTCGCACTCTGGTGGTCTCCAATCCGGTCGTGCCCAATACAACTGAAAGCAGTTCCGGCGGCGGTGGCGGTAGCCTCGGCGGCCTGAGCCTATTGGGGCTGGCGCTGATCGCCTGGCGGCGCAGGCACTGACAGAAATAAGGGACGCTCAAGCGTCCCTTGTGTTTTTGGTCGTTCAATAAAGGGATTACAAGCCCTTGCTCAAGGCGTAAGTTGGCCTTGATTGATGGCGGCAACCGCCGCCGGCAGGAAGATTTCACCAACAATCAGTTGCTGCTCCTGAAAGTGAAAATAACGTCTTCTGCCCCATATTGCCTCTGTGGTGGATTGCGACAGTGAATCTGCGAGGGAAGCGACCCGTGAATGGTTATCGAAACTGGCGACTTCTATGGCACCGGGTTCAAAGCCGATATCACCGAATAACAGCTCTCCCAGAGGGCGGGTACCCAATTTACCCAGTCGCTGCTGTTGCTCCAGCAGCTTTGCCGGGATCAGGGTGCGGCCAAAGACCCAGGGAGTGCCATCCAGGCAGAGTAACACCTCTCTGATCCAGATGGCTTTGTGCTCCTTACCCTGCCATTCCTGAGCGGCGGTGGACAGCATGGCTTCACCGAGCAGTTTGACTTCAAAGTGGTTGCAGCAGCTCTTGAGTCTCTTGGTGAGACTACCGGTCGCCAGCAGCCAATCGTGCAATGGCGCTGCGGGAAGTTGTTGTGATTGCTCTGGCGAAAACCACTGAATTGATTCACCATAAGGAAAGCTTAAACTGGTCACACTCATCGGATACCCGGTACAATATTACAACTCGGGAGTCTATCACGCTTGCCCACAAGCAGATAGATCGCAAGGGGCGTCTGCACAAGTTACGGGAGCTTGATACTCAATATGAAACGCGTTTTGACACTGTTGTTTTTTATGCTGGCCGGCATGTTGCAGCCTGTGATGGCGGCCGATGAAAAGCCCGCCGAAGACACCTATGCCTACTATGGCTTTGAACCTGAAATAGTGACCAACTATATCTCCAATCGTAAGAAGCTGGGGTTTGTGCGCATCAGTGTTGAACTGATGGTGAAAGACCCTCAGGACTTGGTAGCCTTGCAACACCATGATCCCCTGCTGCGGGCCGCGATAGTGGAGATTCTCGGTAACCAACCCGAGGACAGGGTCAAGTCGCTTACCGGCAGGGAAGAGATCCGTCGCGAATGTTACGACACAGTCAATCGTTTGCTGGAACAGGAAACCGGTCGGGCGCTGGTAGTGAATCTGCTGTTTACCAAATACCTGTATGACTGAGGTAAAAAAGCGTCGGCTCAACACCTCGAAAGGCAAGGCCAGGACCGAGGTAAAGAAAAAGGTTAATAAAACGCCGCCAAAGACGACGGCCGGCAAAACCTCGGTTAAAACGGGCGGGAAAGCCAAAGACAAGGGCTTGCACCCGCGCAACCTGCACCGCCAGGGCTATGACTTTGCCGCCCTGGCAGCCAGTTACCCAGCGCTCGCGCCTCATCTTATCACCACAGATTATGGCCAGGTTTCGATTCCCTTTGCCGAGCCTCAAGCTGTTTTGGTCCTTAATGCCGCCTTATTGCAGCACCATTACCATATCCAGGGTTGGCAATTGCCCGAGGGCTATCTGTGCCCCCCCATTCCCGGGCGAGTGGACTATTTGCACCATATCGCCGATCTGCTGGCAGAAAGCGGTAAGATCCCCCAAGGCCGGCGTATTCGCGGCCTGGATATAGGAACGGGAGCCAATGGCATCTACCCCTTGCTGGGCTCAAGTGTCTACGGCTGGCAGTTTGTCGGCGCCGATATCAACCCTGTGGCGCTGGATAATGTCGCCGGCGTTTTACAGCACAATCCCAAGCTGGCCAGCGCCATTGAACTGCGGTTGCAGCCCAAGCCAGAGCAGATATTTCATGGTCTTTTGCAGAGCAGGGAGTGTTTTGACTTCAGCCTCTGTAATCCGCCGTTTCATGCCTCGGCCGCCGATGCCCGCAGTGGCAGCGAACGCAAACAGCGCAATCTGGCGGCAAGTCGCGGCGAGCAACATCAGAGTCAGGAGCCCAAACTCAACTTCGGCGGCTGTCAGGCCGAGCTTTGGTGCGATGGTGGCGAGTTGGGCTTCTTGCTGCGTATGATTCACGAAAGCCGTGAATATGGTGGACAAGTGCTGTGGTATTCTTCTTTGGTGTCCAAGGGTGACAACCTCAAACCCTGCCAACAGGCGTTAAAGCAACTTGGCGCCAAAGAGGTCAAGATATTGGAGATGCAACAGGGCAATAAACAAACCCGGGTGTTGGCCTGGAGTTTCTTCGATGCTGCCGCCAGATGTCAGTGGTGGAAGTTCAAGGCTTGAGGCCCACCAACGGCAGGCCTCAAATTGGATTGAGAAATCGAACTACTCCGGACTCCACAGTAACCGGCCGCAATCGGTGAGATCGTAACCACCGAGTAGAGCAGCCATCTGCCGGGTGTGGCTGCCGCCGAGCATCTTGAACAGCTGCTGCAACTGGCGGCGGAAGTAGATCCCTTGCGGCATGACAAAGTCGAAAGACTCAGTCACCAAGGGCACAAAGCTCAGGCCACTCTCCATGGCGACAGCCTGACAACCGAAGCCTATATCGGCATCCCCCCGGGCGATATAACCGGCTAACTCCCGCTCACTGAAGGCGGTGAGTACTGAGTTGAGCTGCTCAAGCTTGGCACCCTGTTTCAACAGCCAATGTTCCAGATGTTGCTGGCTGCCGGCACCGCCCTGGCGGGTGACCCAGCGCCAGGAGAGTTGCAACACCTTGCTCTCTTCCTGACACCTGTGGTGCATATCCGGCCGCACTATCAACCCCTGCTGGCGGTTATAGCCGTGAACCATGATCCATTGCTGGTGGTTGGGATACCCCTTCAGCAGCGCCGTATGGCGGATATTACGCTCCTCCAAACTGCCCCAATGCAAGGTACAGACATCGGCGTAGCCCTTGGACAAGAGCTCCAGCCCCAGGCGGGAACCTGTAGCGCTGTAGCTAATAAGTTCTCGACTGCCAACCTGAGCCATCAGCCTGGCCACCTGCATCGATAACAAGGGGTCATCACTGCCGGTGATCAGCAAACGATCGGTCAACATACCACTGTGGCAGGAATCCATGATCCAACGGTCGATTAGTATCTTTGGAAACAGCCACTTACCTGTGATTTTGGTCGCCGGCAGCATACGTTCGTTAGCCATGGCATAGACCTTTTTTTCATTGAGGTCCAGATACTCGGCCACCTGCTTGGCGCTCATATAGACAAGTTCACTGGGCTCCGTCATCACTTCTCCTTGGTATCTTGGGTATCAGCGTGGATTGCTGGCATCAAACTCAATATTATCGGCGCCATTGTACACCAGGAAATGGCGCCCTTTAGCGCGGGCGACCATAGTGATCCCCAGCTTCTGCGCCAATTCCAGACCCATCTGGGTAACACCACTGCGGGACAAGAGCACAGGGATCCCCATCTTGGCGACCTTGATAACCATTTCGGAAGTAAGTCGCCCCGTAGTGTAGAAAATCTTGTTGTCGCCCCTGTCCTGCTCCAGCCACATCTCACCGGCCAGAGTATCGACCGCGTTATGGCGACCGACATCTTCGACAAAGGACTTTATCTTATCCGCTTCACACAGACCACAGCCGTGAACAGCACCGGCATTCTTGTATGTCTGATTGTATTCACTGATGTTTTTCAACAGTGAGTAAAGCATGCTCTGCTTTAGTTTCGGTTGCGGCAGGACTATATCGTCCAATCCTTCCATAAAGCCGCCGAAGACAGTGCCCTGGCCACAGCCTGTGGTGACTGTCTTGTCGGCCAGTTTGGCATCCAGATCCTCAGTCTGCTCCCGGGTGATCACGGCCGCGGAAGCCACATCCCAGTCAACAATCACAGATTCCAGTTGCGATACATCATTGATAAAGCCTTGATTCTTTAGGTAACCCAGTGCCAGGGCCTCGGCTCTTGCGCCCAGGGTCATCAGGGTGACTATTGGTCGCCAGTTGAGGTAAACCGTCAGCGGCCTTTCACAGGCAACAAACTTTTCCTGCAACTGACCATTCTCATCGACCGCAGTTACGGCAATGGTCAAAGGTACCTGGGTATTGGTCTTGATCAATTGGGGTTTGGCACTTGTCATTATCGAACCTTCACAGAGAGCATGGGCCACAGCATAGCAATATTTATACCGTCACAGGATTCAGGCTGCAAAATGCGTGATCCGCAGCAAGCGCCGGCGGCACTCAGGTCATGAATGTCCCAAACCAGATTGCATATTGGACAAAATGTCCTATTTTTAGCCTTAAATAGATGATCAAGTTCAAACTTATTTCTCAAATGGCAACTGGCACTAAAATTGCAAAGGCTTAGAGATCTTACTTATGCCCGAAAATAATCCCATCGGGAGGGAGAGTCAGTATGCAACATTCCGAAAGCGTATGGCCCATGTACGTTTCACTGAAAAAAGTGGAGAAACAGGTCGGTCGTTGGACATCCATCAGCTGGGAGCTGGACCAAATCGTGCCCGCTACCCATGAGGCGCCGCCCGGAGCCAAGCTGGTCCTACTGGAGTTGTTTCGTGATGAGCGTGCCAGTTACCGCCTTAACCTAGATATGGACAATCCCATGCTTTACATCGTCTGTGACGAAGATGTAGAGGGCAACTGGATCCCGGCCGCCATCTCCGCCGACCAAAATGTCGCAGCCGGCTGTCTCGAAGGAGATACCCCAGTGCTGAACATGCCGATGCCGGAGGCAATCGCCTGCTGGATTGAAGCCTTCATAACCCGTCACGGTGAAGTGGAAATCACCGCCCACAGACGCAAACATGTTAACCGCCGCAAGGAATTGGCCGAAGACAACATTCGGAGGCACTGATGGCCGAAAAGAGTGGATTCCTGAGCCGCTGGGCGCTACGCAAGCAGCAAGTACAGGAAGGTGAAACCCCTGTCGATGAACCGCTGCAAGAAATTCCTCCTCAAGCGGAAGCCGTTGCAGAGGCAGAGCCGGAAACTCAGACCGCGCTCGACCCCCTTCCAGAAACCGAGACCCAGGAAGAGAAACTGCTGACCGCCGAAGACTTACCCGACCCCAGTGGTATCGAGGTTGGTGGCAGCTTCGCCAGTTTTATGGCCAAGAATGTCGACCCGGCAGTGAAGACCGCCGCGTTGCGCACCCTGTGGAAGCAACCTCACTTCAACGAAATCGACGGCTTGCTCGAGTACGCCCTCGATTACAGCAACCAGCCCAAGCTAAGCGCTGAAGCCTCGGCCGAATTGGCCAAGAAGGTGTTCCGTCACGTGCTGGAAAAAGAGGAACCGGAAGAGGCTGAAGAAGCCCTGGCCGAAGCAGAGACTTCAGCAACCGAGGCAGAGGCCGCCCCCCCGCAGTTAGCCGAACAATCTGCGCCACAGTCACCAACGGACAATTTGGACGGAGATGTGACTGCAGAGGCCCAAAATGCCACAGATGCAGAAGCCGAAACTCATAAGCCGGTTGTTTGACGTCAGTTTAACAGCCTTTAATGCCCATAAATTTGGTATGTGAATTGCTGTATTCAGGCTATAGCAAGCTGTAAATCAATAATAAAAGCAGCAAGATAAAGAATACGGCCATCGCCATAAACTGTTCAGGAACGCAAAGTGAACAATAGTGTGAGCAATAACCCCGCCCAGCAAGCGCTGCGGCAGGTGCGTCGTGAGGTCAGCCAGCAGACTCAGATTCTGCAAAACCTGATCCCGCCGACCGTAAGTTACACCACAGAAGGGAATGTCCTTGTGATAGGCCCTGAGGATCTGGCCCGGCTGGCGGCAGATAAACTGTCTGCCATGGCCGGCAGAGTGATCTTGGCCAACGAGCCGATCACCAGCCAGGAAGAGGCCCATCTCGAAGCCGTAATGGCTGCCGCCGAAGATGTCGAGAGCTACTACAACAAGCTGATTGGTATCAAAGGCTTCCTCGGTCAATTCCAGGTGAGTGTCGAACATGACAATGGCACCGCCGAGCTCAGTGTGGTTGCGCTGCGCAAGCCGCATTTTGACCTTATCCTCGACCTGAGCCGCGAGCCGCAAATTCAGTTGGAAATGCTGCCACCCGGCTATTTCTATGTGGGTCAGGATCCGCAGAAATTAGCCGAAGCCTTGCAGGAATTGCCCCAGATGATCGGCCAGTTTGACAAGCCGCGCTATGTCAAGGTCAACGCCGATCTCTGTGCCCACAATCGCAACGGCAATAATGGTTGTAACCGCTGCCTCAACTTCTGTCCGGCCGATGCTATCAAGAGCGTGGCCAAGCAGATTGAGATAGACCCCTATCTGTGCCACGGCGCCGGCAGCTGTACCAATGCCTGTCCAACCGGGGCCATTGCCTACGACCAGCCAACCCCTCAGGCGCTGCATTCATACCTGAATAAGTTGATTTCCCGCTTCCGCGAACAGGCACAAACCGCGCCTGTAGTGCTGTTCCACGACATGGGACAGGGCGGCGCCTTGATCAATGACGAGTTGCCGGGCGAGGTTCTACCTGTGGCACTGGAAGAAGTCACTGTGGCCAGCATGGATCACTGGATGGCTTCTCTGGCTTGGGGAGCGCGCCAGGTGTTGATCCTCAACACCAGCGCTACGGCCCCTACCCTGACCCAGATGCTCAAGGGCGAACTGGGATTGGCCAATGCCATTTTGGATGAGATGGGACAGCCTCAAAGGATTCGGGTTATCGACGAAGCCGAGCTTGCCAATCTCTGGCCTATACTGGATGTAAGTCTGGACTGGCCCGTGATAGTACCTGCTGTGCTCTCTGAGGGTAACAAGCGCACCCAGCTGTACGCTGCTATCGACCATCTCAATGAGCAAGCAGCCAATGTTGATACTCAACTGACCATGGGCAATATCCCCTATGGCCTGGTGAATATCAATGCCGACAAGTGCACCTTGTGTATGTCCTGTGTCGCGACCTGCCCTACCCAGGCGCTGACCGACGGTGGCGACACTCCGGCACTGTATTTTGTCGAGCAGGATTGTGTGCAGTGTGGCCTATGTGAGGCTGCCTGCCCGGAGAAGGTGATCAGCCTGACTCCTCAGGTCAATCTGGATAAGGCTGCACGGCAGCAGCGCCGGATCCTGAAAGAAGAAGCTCCGTTCGAATGTATTCGTTGTGGAGCGCCGTTCGCGACCCAGTCTATGGTGCACCGGATGCTGGATATGGTCGGAAGCCACAGCGCTTTCAGCGCCAACATAGAGCGCTTAAAGATGTGTGGTGATTGCCGGGTGAAGGATATGTTTGAAGACATACTCCAGGATCCGGAAAAGCAACTGAGATAAGAGATCCGCTATGACCGAAACAGTAAGAGAAGTATCAGAAAACGATCAGCTTAGAGCAGATATCTATCAGCTGCTGGCGGCGCTGTTAAGGCGCCACCCCAGCCCGGAATTGCTGAGTTTTCTTGGCGACCTCGAAGTCGACGCCAATGACGACAGTGAGATGACCAAGGCCTGGTTGGCGCTCAAGTTGGCGGCCGTACAATTCGACAGTAACCAGCTGGAAGATGAGTATTTCAACATCTTCCTCGGCGTAGGCTCAGGGGAAATCCTGCCCTACGGTAGCTGGTTTATGACAGGTTCGCTGATGGACAAGCCCTTGGCTCTGCTGCGTCAGGACCTGATGCAACTGGGCTTCGAACGCGAAGAAAATGTCAAGGAACCGGAAGATCATGTCGCCGCTCTGTGCGAGGTAATGGGCATACTGCTGCTGGAAGCTCCGGCCCACCAGCAACTGGCCTTCTACCGCCGCCATATCGGCAGCTGGATCATACGTTTCTTCGATACCTTGTCCCGTTGTCCCTCCGCCGCGTTTTACGCCGTGGTGGCACAACTCGGCCGGGCCTTCTTTGAAACCGAAATCAATGAGTTTGAACAGCTGGTGCTGAGCACGCCTGTGGTGGAAACCCCGGCGGTACAGATCCAGCCCAAGGCCAGTGAGCTGGCCTAAGAATTTGCCCGTGGCAACACGGGCTAAAGCATGCGGGGGAGTTTCCCCCGTCTACCTTCAACACGAGGAGACACTATGAAGAAGCAAGCTTCCGACATGGGTCGTCGTCAACTGCTCAAGGCATTGGCGATCGGCAGTGCGGCAGGCGCGGTTGCGACTGTCAGTGGTCAAGCCTTGGCGGCTAAGCCTGAAGCACCAGAAGTGCCAAAGGGTGAGGGCTACCGTGAGACTGACCATGTGCGCAATTATTACGCCTCACTGCGTAACAAATAACGATAAGGAGAGTATGTGATGCGATTAACCCGCAAAACAGACCAGGCCGCGGTGGCTGCAAAGCCCGCTCTGGGTCTGAATCGTCGTCAGTTCCTTAAGTCTGCCGGTTTGGCTACCGGTGGGATTGCCGCAGCATCTATGCTGGGCGCAGGAATGATGCGTAAAGCCGAAGCCAAAGATGTTCCTCATAATGCCCCTACCGAAGTGAAGCGTACTATCTGCTCTCACTGCTCAGTGGGTTGCGGCATTTACGCCGAAGTTCAAAACGGTGTTTGGACCGGGCAGGAGCCTGCCGTGGACCATCCATTCAACCGCGGTGGTCACTGTGCCAAGGGCGCGTCACTGCGTGAGCACGGCCATGGTGAGAAACGTCTCAAGTATCCAATGAAACTTGAAGGCGGCAAGTGGAAGCGTCTCAGCTGGGAGCAGGCTATCAACGAAGTCGGCGACAAGATGCTGAAGATCCGCGAAGAATCCGGCCCTGACTCTGTATACTTCATGGGTAGTGCCAAGTTCTCCAACGAACAGTCTTACCTGTACCGCAAACTCGCAGCCATGTGGGGCACCAACAACGTCGACCACTCGGCGCGTATTTGTCACTCTACCACTGTAGCCGGTGTGGCCAACACCTGGGGCTATGGTGCGCAAACCAACTCCTTCAACGATATGCACAATGCCAAGTGCATGCTGTTTATCGGCTCCAACCCCAGTGAAGCTCACCCTGTGGCGATGCAACACATTCTGGTAGGTAAAGAGCGCGGTGCCAAAGTCATAGTGGTTGATCCACGTTTCACCCGTACTGCAGCCAAGTCTGACGAGTACGTGCATATCCGTCCCGGTACCGACATTCCTTTCATCTACGGTCTGCTGTGGCATATCTTCGAAAACGGCTGGGAAGATCAGAGCTTTATCGATCAGCGTGTTTACGGCATGGAACGTATCCGCGAAGAGGTGAAGAAGTACAACCCTGCCGAGGTTGAGCATGTTGCCGGTGTCGGTGAAGCTCAGATGCGTCGCGTCGCCAAGATGATGGCCGAACACAAGCCCGGCACTATTGTTTGGTGTATGGGTGGTACTCAGCACCACGTGGGGAACGCCAATACCCGTGCTTACTGTATCCTGCAGTTGGCCCTGGGTAATATGGGTGTTTCCGGTGGCGGTACCAACATCTTCCGTGGTCACGACAACGTACAGGGTGCTACTGACTTTGGTCTGCTGTTCGATAACCTGCCTGGTTACTATGGTCTGACTACCGGCGCCTGGGCGCACTGGTGCAATGTGTGGGATCTGGATCCTGCCTGGGTCAACAGCCGTTTCGACCAAGGTGAGTATCTGGGCCAGAAGCCACAGACTTCAGCCGGTATTCCTTGTTCCCGCTGGCACGACGGTGTGCTGGAAGACAAGAACAAGATTGCCCAGAAAGACAATATCCGTCTGGCCTTCTTCTGGGGTCAGTCTGTCAACACCGAAACCCGTGGCCGCGAGGTGCGTGAAGCACTGAACAAGATGGACACTGTGGTCGTCGTTGACCCATTCCCAACCATGGCCGGTGTTATGCACCAGCGTAAAGATGGCGTTTACCTGCTGCCTGCCGCGACTCAGTTTGAAACCTATGGTTCTGTGTCAGCTTCCAACCGTTCACTGCAGTGGCGTTCTCAGGTCATCGACCCTCTGTTCGAATCGCTGCCTGACCATGTGATCATGTACAAGCTGGCCAAGAAGTGGGGCGTTGAGAAAGAGTTCTGTAAGCACATCAAGGTCAACGGTGAAGAGCCGCTGGTTGAAGATGTCACCCGCGAGTTCAACCGCGGTATGTGGACCATAGGTTACACAGGTCAGAGCCCTGAGCGTCTGAAGATGCACCAGGAAAACTGGGGTACCTTCGACTTCGATACCCTCGAAGCACCCGGCGGCCCAGCCAAGGGTGAAACTTATGGTCTGCCATGGCCATGTTGGGGCACACCTGAGATGAAGCATCCAGGTACTCAAATCCTCTATCGTACTGACCGTGAAGTCCGCAACGGCGGTGGTAACTTCCGTGCCCGTTACGGTGTTGAGCACAATGGCAACAACATACTTGCCGAAGGTTCCTTCTCCAAAGGCAGTGAGATTCAGGACGGTTACCCTGAGTTCACCGACAAGATGCTCAAGCAGCTGGGTTGGTGGGATGACTTGACCGAAGAAGAGAAGAAACACGCCGAAGGCAAAAACTGGAAAACCGATATTTCCGGTGGCATTCAGCGTGTGGCCATAGCTCACGGCTGTATCCCTTATGGTAACGCCAAGGCCCGTTGTATCGTATGGAACTTCCCGGACGACATTCCGTTGCACCGTGAACCTCTATACACGCCTCGTCGTGACCTGGTCGCCAAGTACCCCACCTACGAAGACCGTATGGTGGCGCGTCTGCCGACCCTGTACAAGTCAATTCAGGACAAGGACTTCTCCAAAGACTTCCCGCTGGCACTGACCTCTGGTCGTCTGGTGGAATATGAAGGCGGTGGTGAAGAAACCCGTTCCAACCCTTGGTTGGCCGAGTTGCAGCAAGAGATGTTTATCGAAATCAGCCCAGGAGATGCTGCCGACCGCGGTCTACGCGATGGCGACGATGTTTGGGTACACAGCCCTGAAGGCGCCAAGATCAAGGTTAAGGCCATGGTAACACCAAGGGTGATCAACGGTGAATGCTTCATGCCGTACCACTTCGCCGGTATCTTCGAAGGCGAGAGCCTGGTGAAGAACTATCCGGAAGGTACAGTACCTTACGTTCAAGGTGAATCGGCTAACACGGTTCTGACTTACGGCTATGATGTGGTGACACAGATGCAGGAAACCAAATCCAGCCTGTGTCAGATCACCAAAGCCTAACCGTACTTGATGAGGAGATAAGCCATTATGGCAGTCATGAAATTCTTATGTGACACCAAGCGCTGCATCGAGTGTAACGGTTGCGTCACAGCCTGTAAAAACGAAAACGACTCCGCGCTCGAGTGGGGTATCCAGCGTCGCCGCGTGGTGACCATCAATGATGGTCAGCCCGGTGAAGCGTCCATTTCAGTTGCCTGTATGCATTGTACCGACGCGCCTTGTATGGCCGTTTGTCCTGCAGACTGCTTCTACCGCACTGACGATGGCATAGTGCTGCACAACAAAGATACCTGTATCGGTTGTGGCTACTGCTTCTATGCCTGTCCTTTCGGGGCGCCTCAGTTCCCGAAAAAGACCGCCTTCGGCAGTCGCGGCAAGATGGATAAATGTACATTCTGTGCCGGTGGCCCAGAGGAAAACTTCTCTGAAGCCGAGCGCAAGAAGTACGGTGCCAACCGTATCGCCGAAGGTAAGCTGCCTATGTGTGCCGAGCTTTGCTCCACCAAGGCGCTGCTGGCCGGTGACGCGGAAGTGGTATCCAATATCTATCGTGAGCGGATGGCCGCCCGGGGTAACCCTGATGTAATTTGGGGCTACAATCCCAAGACCGGTGAGATCAACTGAGACAGAGCGAGGGTGGGCTAAGGCCCACCCTGACGAGGAGTGACTATGTTAATCAAATCACTGCGCAGTCTGTTCGCTCTGCTGGTATTGGTTGCCGGGCTGGGGTTTGCTTCCACAGCCATGGCCGCCGATGAACAGTCGAGCCAGCAACAGGCGCAAACCAGTGAGGCCGATCTTTGGCGCGCGGTAAAATCCGGTGAATCCGGCTATACCACAGCCAAAGGTGTTGAAACCGGCGTACTGATCAACGTGGCCGGCAATCAGGGCAAGGAACTGCGCAATCAGTACCTGACACCCGTTATGGCGATAGCCGTAGTCGGCGTGTTTGGGGCGTTCGTGCTCTTTTACCTGGTGAATGGCCCATCTAAGCTGCATCACGGCTTTTCCGGTAAGTTGGTGTTCCGCTGGAGTAAGGCTGACCTGATCATCCACTGGGTAGTGGCGATCAGTTGTCTTATCCTGATCTTCACCGGGCTCAACATCATGTTGGGCAAGCATGTACTGCAACCCTATGTCAGTGGCGATATTTGGGCGGCACTGATCTATGGCTCCAAGACGATCCACGATTGGGTCGGGCCACTGTTTATCGTCTCTTGGGCGGTATTGGTGGTGAAATGGATGCCGGATCAGCTGTTCAAGAGCTATGACCTCAAGTGGTTCATGCTGGTGGGAGGCTACATCAACTTCGGCCCCTTCAAGGGTAAGCACCCGGATTCGGGTTTTGCCAACGCCGGTGAGAAGATGTGGTTCTGGACCCTGGCCATTTTCGGCCTGTTTATCAGTATTTCCGGCATCATGATGGTGTTGCCTAACCTGGATTTGCCCCGCGAAGCCTCAATGGCGGCGCTGTTGGTGCATGGTATCAGTGCAATTCTGATCATCGCCTTCACCATAGTGCATATCTGGATGGCGACCGTACTGTCTGAGGGCGGTATGGAGTGCATGAAGTCAGGTTATTGTGATGAAAACTGGGCGATGCAGCACCACAATGTCTGGTACGACGAAATCAAGGCCAACGGTACGCTCAAATATCGCGAAAATTGAGTCCCCTGAGCTGATTTAAGACTGCAAACACCCCGGCCTGCCGGGGTGTTTTTTTATGATCCGTTTTTTAACATCATTTACTTCAGAATCCACACTCTCCTGATACTTTCGCTATTTTCCTTTTATTGAAAGTTTGAAGCAGTTAACGCTTTAAACAGCCGCTCCCATGGGGCTTACATTCAAACTGTCCCAGATCAAAACCCATACTCTTGCAAAGCCTTATATTGCCCATGCTTAAAGAAGGACTCCATTCATATATAACGGATTTTTTACCTTTTTTGTACATAAGCGCAGCTTGAGTTGTTAATAGGCTGGAGTGCACAAAAAAGTGTCGAGTCACCCGCAGCGCGGGGGAAAATTATCAGGAGCGAAAATGAAAGACCAGAAGCCAGATCTGAACCGCAGATCCCTGCTGAAGGCTATCACCATAGGCAGTGCCGCGGGTGCCGCGATTGCTGCAACAGGGGTGAATGCCGCTCAGGCCAGTGAGCCTGTTGAAGCGAAGTCCGCGACAAAGGGCTATCACGAAACAGCGCATATCCGCAGCTATTACAACAGCCTGCGTAGCTAATCCAGGAGATCTCAAGCGATGAAGTTAACTCGCACATCCAATGTCGCCCCTAAGGCCGACAAACCCAAACTGGGGATCAGCCGTCGTCAGTTTATGAAAAATGCCGGTATTACTGCCGGTGGTATCGCTGCCGCCTCTATGCTGGGTACCGGCATGATACGTCGCGCCGAAGCCAAAGATGTACCTCATGATGCGCCTATAGAAGTAAAACGCACCATTTGTAGTGCCTGTGCCGTAGGTTGCGGTCTGTATGCCGAAGTACAAAACGGTGTTTGGACTGGTCAGGAGCCTGCCTTCGATCACCCATTCAACGCCGGTGGTCACTGTGCCAAAGGTGCTGCACTGCGCGAGCACGGTCATGGTGAGAAACGTCTCAAGTACCCAATGAAGCTTGAAGGCGGTAAGTGGAAGCGTATCAGCTGGGATCAGGCCATCAACGAAGTTGGTGACAAGATGCTGAAGATCCGCCAGGAATCAGGCCCTGATTCTGTTTACTTTATGGGTAGTGCCAAGTTCTCCAACGAAGGCTGCTACATGTATCGTAAGCTGGCTGCCATGTGGGGTACCAACAACGTCGACCACTCAGCCCGTATTTGTCACTCTACCACTGTAGCCGGTGTGGCCAACACCTGGGGCTATGGTGCGCAAACCAACTCTTTCAACGACATTCAGAATGCCCGCGCCATCTTCTTCATTGGTGCCAACCCTGCTGAAGCACACCCTGTTTCCATGCAGCACATTCTGATTGCCAAAGAGAAGAACAATGCCAAGTTGATCGTGGTTGATCCACGCTTCTCCCGCACCGCAGCTCATGCCGACCTGCATTGCTCTATCCGTCCGGGTACCGACATTCCATTTATCTACGGTATGTTGTGGCATATCTTCGAAAACGGCTGGGAAGACAAGACCTTCATCAAAGAACGTGTGTTCGAGATGGAAACCATCCGTGCAGAAGCCAAGAAGTTCCCACCTAAAGAAGTGGCCAACATCACTGGCTGTAGCGAAGAGTACCTGTACCAAGCCGCCAAGATGATGGCCGATAACCGTCCAGGCACTGTGGTTTGGTGTATGGGTGGTACCCAGCACCACGTAGGTAATGCCAACACCCGTGCTTACTGTATCCTGCAGTTGGCTCTGGGTAACATGGGTGTTTCCGGTGGTGGTACCAACATCTTCCGTGGTCACGATAACGTACAGGGCGCTACCGACCTGGGTCTGCTGTTCGATAACCTGCCTGGTTATTACGGCCTGACCACTGCGGCATGGCAACACTGGACCCACGTATGGGATCTGGATATGGAGTGGATGAAGAGCCGCTTCGACCAGGGGACTTACCTGGGCCGCGAACCTATGACGACTCCGGGTATTCCTTGCTCCCGTTGGCACGACGGCGTACTGGAAGACAAGCAAAAGCTGGCACAGAAAGACAACGTACGCCTGGCCTTCTTCTGGGGTCAGTCAGTCAACACTGAAACCCGTCAGCGCGACGTGCGTGATGCACTGGACAAGATGGATACAGTCGTTGTTGTTGACCCATTCCCAACTATGGCCGGTGTTATGCACCGTCGTAAGGATGGCGTCTACCTGCTGCCTGCCGCGACTCAGTTTGAGACCCGTGGTTCCATCTCCAACTCAGGCCGTTCTATCCAATGGCGTGAGCAGGTTATCGAGCCGCTGTTTGAGTCCAAGACAGATATTGAAATCATGTATCGTCTGGCACAGAAACTGGGCTTTGCCGAGCAGTACACCAAGCGCATCAAGAAAGAGAATGGTCTGCCTCTGATCGAAGACATCACCCGCGAAATCAACCGCGGTATGTGGACTATCGGTATGTCCGGCCAGAGCCCTGAGCGTATTAAAGCTCACACCATGAACTGGGGCACTTTCTCCAACAAGACTCTGGAAGCCGAAGGTGGCCCATGCAAGGGCGAAACTTATGGTCTGCCTTGGCCATGTTGGGGTACACCTGAGATGAAGCACCCAGGTACCCAGATCCTCTATAACACAAGCAAGCACGTCAAAGACGGCGGCGGTAACTTCCGTGCCCGTTACGGTGTGGAATATCAAGGCAAGAACCTGCTGGCCGAAGGCTCCTTCTCCAAAGGTGCTGAAATCCAGGACGGTTATCCTGAGTTCTCCGACAAGCTGCTCAAGCAATTGGGCTGGTGGGACGAGCTGACTGCCGAAGAGAAAGCCGAAGCCGAAGGCAAGAACTGGAAGACCGACCTTTCCGGCGGTATTGTCCGGGTTGCCGTCAAGCACGGTTGTATCCCATACGGTAACGCCAAGGCCCGTTGTATTGTGTGGACCTTCCCTGATCAGGTGCCAGTACACCGCGAGCCGCTGTACACAGCCCGTCGCGATCTGGTAGCCAAGTATCCAACTTATGACGACATGCAAGTACATCGTCTACCGACTCTGTACAAGTCTATCCAGGAGAAAGATGTCAGTGGCAAGTACCCACTGGTACTGACTTCCGGTCGTCTGGTGGAATACGAGGGTGGTGGTGAAGAATCACGTGCCAACCCATGGCTGGCAGAGCTACAGCAGGAGATGTTCGTTGAGATCAACCCTGGTGACGCTGCCGACCGCGGTATCCGTGACGGTGAGAAGGTATGGCTGGAAGGCGCCGAAGGCGGCCGAATTCTGGTTCAAGCCATGGTGACCCCAAGGGTTAAACCTGGTGTGACCTGGATGCCTTACCACTTTGCCGGGATCATGCACGGCGAGAGCCTGGAGCCCAACTATCCGGAAGGCACAGTGCCTTACGTATTGGGCGAATCCTGTAACACTGCGCTGACCTATGGTTATGACCCAGTGACTCAGATGCAGGAAACCAAGGCGTCGCTTTGTCAGATCGTCAAAGCATAAGTGCAGCTTAAGCGAGGAGAATTGCCACTATGGCTACAATGAAATTTCTGTGTGATACCAAGCGCTGCATTGAATGTAATGGCTGTGTCACCGCTTGTAAAAACGAAAACGACTCCGCTCTCGAGTGGGGTATCCAACGTCGCCGCGTGGTGACCATCAAGGATGGTCAGCCCGGCGAGGCCTCTATCTCTGTGGCTTGTATGCATTGCAGCGACGCGCCTTGTATGGCCGTATGTCCTGCCAACTGCTTCTACCGCACCGAAGACGGCATAGTGCTGCACAACAAAGATACCTGTATCGGTTGTGGTTACTGTCTCTATGCCTGTCCATTCGGCGCACCTCAGTTCCCGAAATCAGGTGCTTTCGGCTCCCGCGGCAAGATGGACAAGTGTACCTTCTGTGCCGGTGGTCCTGAAGAAAACCATTCGGACGCTGAGCGTCAGAAATACGGTGCCAACCGTATTGCGGAAGGCAAGTTGCCTATGTGCGCCGAACTCTGTGCAACCAAGGCCCTGCTGGCCGGTGATGCGGAAGTGGTTTCCGGCATCTACCGTGAGCGTGTGGCTTATCGCGGTGCCGAAAACGGCGCCTGGAAGTAACAGACGGCACGAATATCCGGCCCGGCTTAGCTGGGCCGGTGAGAGAGGTTAATATGAACAAATGGTTCAAACACATAGGCTTGGCTATTGCGCTCATGTTCAGCGCCGTATGCTTCGCCAATGGTGCCGATGCACCTGTGGAACCACAAGCGAGCGATGCCCAGATCTGGGCTCAGCTCAAAGATGGAGCAACGGGTTATACAACATCCGACAGTCAGTTCCACAACCAGCCGATCAACACCTATGATCTGCGGGTATTGGAACTTCGCAGCGACTGGCTGGCACCGGGGTTGATGCTGGCATTGTTCGGTATGATCATCATCTTTGCCCTATTTATCATGGTTAATGGTATTTCCAAACTGCACCATGGTTTCTCCGGCAAAATGGTGCATCGCTGGTCCAAGTTTGATGTGAGCATTCACTGGCTGGGGGCAATTCCCTGCTTACTGCTGATCCTCACCGGCTTAGTGCTGCTGGCAGGGCGTTTCTTCTTCCAGCCGTATCTGGGTGAAGGCTTCTGGGCATCAATGGTCAATGGCGCCAAGCAAGTGCACGACGTGATGGCGATTCCCTTCATGTTCGGCTGGGCACTGATGACGCTGTTGTGGGCCAAGAACCAGTTGCCCAAGATGTATGACGTCAAGTGGTTCATGGTAGTGGGCGGTTACATCAACTTCGGGCCTTTCAAGGGCAAACACCCTGATGCCGGCTTTGCCAACGCCGGTGAGAAGATGTGGTTCTGGGCCTTTGCTTTCTTTGGGCTGATCATCTCTGCTTCAGGCATGCTGCTGTTGTTCCCCAACCTGTTTGAACCCAGCCGTACCCTGAGCCTGATAGCTCTGGTATTGCACTCAATCAGTGCCATCATCATCTGTGCCTTCTCCATAGTGCATATCTTCATGGCGACTGTTATGTCTGAAGGTGGTATGGAGTGTATGATTTCCGGTTACTGTGATGAAAACTGGGCCACTCAACACCACAACCTGTGGTATGACGAGATCAAGGCCAACGGTACTCTGAAATACAGAGACTAAGGTCAGCACTCTGTCTACTGAAAAGCCGTGTCAATCGACACGGCTTTTTTATCAATAATGAAAAATATCAAGGTGATTTTTTTATATTCCGCACTTATTCCAACTAAAGAGAAACATAAAGCTACTTTGTTGGCTTAAATTCTTAATCAACTGTTTTTTAAGATTAATTTATTTTAATCTAGCGCTTATTTTCCCATCGGCACACAGCGAAAAGTAACATAATTACACAGCAATACAAAAATATGATTAACCAACATCCCTCTTTAACGCAAAACATACATCCAAAAATAGAACAAAATACTTTAAAGATAACCACTTGATGGCGGCAAGGCTGTTTGTGGTAAATTGCTTATTTAATCACCCGCATGTAAAATACTTCTACAAACGTAACAAACTTACACAATTTCCCTTCACTCAATCAGATACCATCATGATCAATAATACTCGAACCAGCATGCTATCCATGCTGCCGTCTTTGCTGTCCAGTGTGCTACTGATAGTGATCGGCATCTTTGCTTATCGTGCATTTTTCCAACTCAATGACGCCAGCGAACGTCTGGTGAACAACAACAGCCTGACCGAAACTTTCGCCGGGATCCGCGAGGAGTTCTATCAACTGCGATTGGCTTCCTTAGTGCACAACACTCAAGGAGTACGCATGCATCAGGATAAGGTGCATAACCTGATAGCCCGCCTGAGCCAATTCGACACTGCCTTTATGAGCGATGCCGGCGCGCGAATCGCCGTTCTCAAACCCGGGATCGACAAATACGCCCGCCTCTATTTCGATGAATTAGCATTGGCTGAGCGAACCGGCACAGAGCCGGTCCTGACGCCGGTAAGGCGAGATCTGGGCCCTGAGGTAAGTGCCGAGATCAATCAACTGGTGGCGCAGATAACCAAGCGTAACCAGGAATTAGGCGAAATGACGGTTTCCGAGGTAGATAATACCGAAGCCATTTTGCTCGGACTTATCCTGTTTGCCATAGTGACCTCCCTGCTGATGGCACTCTTAATGAGCCGCCATCTGGTGGCTATTGTCAGCCGGATCCAGCAATCTGTCGCCAAGCTGGCTGTAGGGGATCTGACCCACAAGATAGGGATCCAGGGCAAGAATGAACTCTGCACCCTCGCAGCCGATCTGGACCAGCTCAGCGACAGATTACAAGTCATGATCCGCGACATTGCCCAAGCTTCTGAACATATGGCGCAACAGGTCGGTGAGCTCAATGTGCAGTCTGAGTCCAACTCGGCCGCATTGCAGGCCCACGCCTTGGAAACCGACCAGGTCGTCACCGCAGTTGAAGAGATGAGTGCTACCGCCCAAGGGGTTGCCAACGATGCTGCTTCAGCAGCGCAGTTGACCGATAAGGCCAGAGCTCAAGGAAATGAATCCCGTCAGGCGGTCGAACAGGCTTCCAACAATGTGATGGCGCTGGTCAGCGAAGTCGACTGTGCCTCCCAGACCATAGCCGAGATGGATGAGAGCACCCGCAGAATTGCCGGCGTACTGGACGTAATAGGCGAGATTGCCGAGCAAACCAACCTGTTGGCACTGAATGCGGCCATTGAAGCGGCCCGTGCCGGTGAACAAGGGCGCGGCTTTGCCGTAGTGGCCGATGAAGTCAGGGCATTGGCAGCACGCACCCAGGCCAGCACTTCAGAGATCAACAATATGTTAGAGCAGCTGCGTCAAGGCGCCGATTCGGCGGTCAATGCCATGAATCGTACCCGCCAAAGCTGTCAGGCAACGGCCGATACCACAACACTGGTGGCCGAAAGTCTGCAGGGGCTGACCGAGCATGTGTTCGATATCAATGGCCTCAGCACTCAGATAGCTACGGCCGCCGAAGAGCAAAGTTCGGTTTCTGAAGAGATTACCCGCAACCTCAGCGTCATTCGCGAAATGGTTGAGGAGCTAAATCAGAGCGGCAAGGCGACTCTCAGCAGCACAGCGGCACTGGCAGCAGCCAAAGATCAGCTCTCCAGCGTGGTCAGACAGTTTAAGCTCAACTGAATATAAGGGGTCTAAGGACCCCTTTTTGCTGCCTGATGTAAAGACACCCCTCGAAAGGTTGATTTTTCATCCGTTAATGCTAAAACATGATCTGCTTAACAAAACATCACTTCCGATACTGATAGGTATTGTTATCTTCTAGCCAGTTCACGTTTTAACTACTCCACAGGAGGTAGTCTACAAACAGCTGGCAGTACCTTGGAAATAATCTAACTGATTGTGGTATCTAAGGATTAGCAAAACTAACAGGAAGCCTTATGTCGTCAATTATCCAAACTCTCGATCGCCAACTGGTCACCCCATACCAAGCCAATATCACAGTACCCAACTGGATGCTGGGGGCTATGGAGCGGGTGATGCAGTACTATGTTGATAAGAACCTGAGGCTGGACACTATTTCTGCGGATGTAATGCCGGCACCGGTAGAGGGCAAGAAATACATGCTCTATGCCCATATCCCTTTCTGCCACACGCTTTGCTCTTACTGTACCTTCCATCGTTTCCTGTTCAAGGAAGACAAGGCCCGCGCTTATTTTGTGGCGCTGCGTAAAGAGATGGATATGGTCAAGCAGTTGGGCTACGACTTCGAGTCCATGTACATAGGTGGCGGCACTACAACAGTGCTTGAAGATGAGCTGGCGCGTACTATCGAGTATGCCAAGACCCTGTTCCCTTCCATCAAGGAAGTCTCCTGTGAATCGGATCCCCAACACCTGGACAGCCCTGGCTTTAAACAGCTCAAGGGCTTGGTTGACCGCATGTCCATCGGGGTGCAGAGCTTCAATGATGACATCCTCAAGATGACAGACAGGTTGGAAAAGTTCGGTACCGGCCAGCAGACATTCGACAAGATCATGGCCGCCAAAGAGCTGTTTCCGATTATCAACGTCGATCTGATCTTCGGTTTCCGCGGTCAGACAGACGAAGTGATCCAACATGACTTGGATATGGCTTCCAGACTGGATCCGCGCCAGATCACCACTTATCCCTTGATGATCACCCACCAGACCCGCAAGAGCGTCAAAGGGAAACTGGCGGCGCCTCAGGCCGATATGGCCAACCAGTACCGAATGATCCTCAATACCCTTAATGGCCAGTACAACCAGTTGTCGGCCTGGGCCTTTGGTAAGGCCAACGATGAAGGCTTTGACGAATACGTAATCGACTACGACGAATACTTGGGTGTGGGTTCAGGCTCATTCAGTTTCCTTAACGATACCCTGCATGTGAATACTTTCTCGCTGCGCAAGTATCAGGAGCGGATCGCCAGTGGCAAGATGGGTGTTGAGCAGCAAAAGCAGTACAGCAAGAAAGATGTGATGCAGTATCGTTTCTTGCTCGGGATGTTCTCCGGTCGTCTGTCGCGCAAGTATTTCCGCGATACCTTTGGCGTTAATCTGGACACAGCCCTGTTCAAAGAGATGAGCTCGATGAAATTGATTGGCGCTATCAAGAATGATCCTAAAAATCCGGATGAGCTGATCATCACAGACAACGGCAAGATGATGGGTCTGCTGATGATGAAAGAGTTTTATTCCGGTATGGATAATGTCCGGGCGCAGCTGCGTAAACCGCTGAAGCCTTGTGATATGTAATCTTTGGCGCAATCAATGACAAAAATCCGCCACTGAGCGGATTTTTTTATTGTGCAATAAAGGTTCTGCCGACGGCTAGTCGCCTTGACTGCGATTAGCGGGATAACGGGGGCAATCGTCGCTAATCTCCAACCAGGCGGGTTTGTCGGCGCAGTAGATATGATATCTGGGCACCACTCTGTCTGGGTCATCCAAAGAAGCAATACTCAAGCTGATAAACTCGGGATGATCGAGACTGCGATAACTCAGGCTGGTGCCGCAGTTTGGGCAAAAGCCGCGGCGGATCTTGGCCGAGGAGGCGTATTGCCGCACGGCTTCCCCCTGCCAAGTGAGTTGCTCCAGCCTGAAGTCCATCCAACTGCCTACCACAGCCCCTGTGCTCTTGCGACATTGACCGCAGTAACAGTGGTCGGCATCGAACGGCTCCCCCTCGAGGCGATAACGTATGGCGCCGCACAGGCAGCCTCCCTGTAACTGATCCTGCTGTTTCATCGCTCGACTCCGGAATAGCTTATCGTCAGCACCTATCTGGCGCGATAGACGGGATAAGCCAGGTAAGCCTTATCATAGTAAGGGCTGCGTTCGTAAAACCAACGCAGCCTGGCCTTGGCATCGGCGGCAAATGCCGGGTCTTTGAGCGCCTGGTCAAATTCGGCCTGGAGCGCTTTGGAATTGGCCAGCATCTGTTGTGCCAGAGGTTCAACCGCATAGTCCTCAATATACTCGGTGCGGGTGAATATGATGTTGAATAATCCCCACTGCAGCAGTGAGTCGGCCGATTGCGGCTCCAGCAGTATCATCGCCAGATCGCCGAGCGGCTGCTCAGTGCTTATCTTGACCGTGCCGACAGGCAAGGTGAGTTCAACCTTTTCCAGTTTGGCCTTGGCACTGACTCTCTGGCGGCCTTCATAGTCACTGGCGGCAAACTGGGGGTCGCTGAGGCGATATTGTTGCAACTTCAGTGTTTGAGGTTGTTCCAGGCGAGTCATGCGAATGCCGTGCAGCGATAGCTTGGCAATCGCCTCTTGCCACTGGGGCGGAATATAGTAAGCGGCCGGGCGGCTGACCCGGATATCCGCCTCTGTATTACCTATTACCGGCAGGTTGGGATACAGCTTGGACTCGCCGGTCCAACGCACCACTTGTTTGCCCGAAATGGGGCTCTGTTCCAATTGGTAGTCTATGCCTTTGAAATCCCAGCCCTGCTGCTGCTTTTGTGACTTCCAGGTCAGGGGCACCAGCCGTGGGTAGCGGTACTTGTCTTTCTCTATCGCCGCACGCAGCTTGGTCGCTTTGGCCCCCACCGTCTTGAGGGTTTGCTCCAGCATCACATAAGTGCCCAGCACCCGTTGCCGAAACGGCTTGAGGCTGTGGTTTTCAATTAATATGGTCGGCAGGTGTCTGGCATCGCCATAGCCGTTGGAATAACGGGCCGAAGCATTCCACAGTGACATGCCCTTGCTCAAGTCAGTATTGTCCAAGGCGAAGACCAGAGGTCCCGGGATATGACCTGCCTGGGTCAGCGCCTGTTCTATCGCCGGGCGATACTCCTGTTGCAGCCAGTTGTAGCCGGCGGGGCTCAGCCCCTGAGACAGGTTGTAACCAAAGGTCACATCATATTGGTAATCGATACCGTCGGTGACATGCACATCGATATACAGCTGTGGCTGCCAGTCGTTGATGGCGGTCAGCATGTGTTGCATCTCTATGCTGTCGGCCTTGGCGTAGTCACGATTGAGGTTGATGTTTTGGCTGGTGGTTCGCCAGCCCATGCTCAGTGGGCCGCGTTGATTAACCCGGTTGCTTTGGCTGGAGCGCTCGTGCGCATCGACACTGAAAATAGGTACAAACAGCAGGTTGACCTGTTCCAACAGCTCGGCCTTGTCGCCGACTATGATATCCCGCAATAACATCATGCCGGCATCCTTGCCGTCAATTTCACCCGAGTGGATCCCGGCTTGCACCAGAATATTGGGCTTATGGTTGCGTCTCAGCTGTGCCGGGGTGGCGGCACCTTCGGCGCTGGCCACTATCATCCAGATATCACGGCCCTGGGGGCTCTTGCCCAGGCTCACCTTGTTGAGCTTATTGCTCTGGGTCATCAGCCTATCCAGCCAGGCAAAGGTCTGCTGATAGCTTGGGCTTTCAATACCGCCGGATTGCTCAAAAGGCGTGGCCCAGCCGTCGTCGGCTGGACGCATTAAGGCCTCGCTGGCACCACTCCAGGGTTTGAGCGGCGGCAAAATGGCATCATTGATATAGGTGTTGGCTTGGGTGGCTGGTTCGGCAAGTGCGGCGCCGGGGAACGTCGCGACAGCGAGCCAGAGCAGGGACAGCATGCGCATGAAAGGCTCCGGGATACAGAATATTGTTATTGTTGAAGCGCTCTATCTTTAACCAATTTACTCACCCCTGCAAGTCACCCGGAGTGACTCTCTCTTTATTTTGTGGTTATAGCAATGAAAGCAAACTGCCCCTCCCTAAATCTTGTTTCGTCAAAGTAATGTCAAAAAATGGCATTCAAGGGCAGTAATTTACATATTTGCAGTCCAGTCTGAATAAATATCTAGTCTCACTTCTTAAGTTATTTTCTGTGTTGTAATTTCTTAACTAAGAAAATTAAAAAAGAATTTTATATCTATACCAGTGATCATTAACGGCTGGACAAATAGCTTATATAGGTAAAGTAGTATTTTAATGTGATGGCCGTTTTAATTATCAATGGTGCTTTTGGCATTCACATTAATAAGGGAAAGTGCGAACAAGTCCCATGTGTGCTCTGCGTCGGCTTCCAGGCCGGTAAGAATCTCAGCAAGGTAGTGGATGGCGTGGCACGTATCTATGGCTTTGAGCTGATGCAGGTGGCGCTGGATCTGCAGAAGAAAGTGAATCACAGGCAGTTGTCACCCCAGAATGAGCAACTATTAAAGGCGCTGCGCAAACAGGTTGTTTACCCCGGATGTCGAGGCCTCAACGCAATTCCTGATGAAGTTCCAAGAAAACCAAGCCCCGGTAGGATTGACCTCCGGGGCTCTATGTTGAAAGAACCGGGAATAGCCTTTGCTCAATGGGTTTTCGGGCACTGAGTCAGATGCCTTGGACTCTGACATAATGAGCCAGCGTAGTGGTGAACTGATGCGGACTGCTGCGGACTGTTGCTCGACCGTGTAACCGATACGGGAAGATGTTTAGCGCTCTTGAGCGCCATAGCTGTCGCTTTAAAGTCAAGCGTACGCTATATCCAACTTGCTGCTTGTTTTGGCATCATAGAACAATCGATGTCAAAATAACGTCAAAATAACCGGCGACTTTACATAGAGTTACATTTTTGTAGCCTAGCCTATATATCTGTTTCAACTATCTTTGTTCACTTCATAGCCTGGGTTATTTTGGCTTTGATTCTTGTTCTTGAGGAGTAATCGCATGAGTACAGTATTGAACAAGACTGCACTCACAGAAGCAGAGAGCAGTTTAAGGCAAGTGCTGCAAACCGTCGGTCCTTTGATTGCCGCGCAAGGATTCCAGGGGTTTTGGTTTCAAGGGCTGCCAAGCAACGCCAGGGAGTATTTGGAGCACCCGGGAAATCAAGGCCTATTCGCCCCCGTGTGGCTACGAAGGCCAATCGCGTCACTGGCGTCCTCCTGTCGGATAGCAACCCTGCAACAGTACTATCTGGAACACTATGCCCGCAGCGACAATAATTTCGCCGAGTCTTTATGCGCAAACAAAGCCTGGTGTTACCGCTGGCAAGAGGATGACCCAGTAAAAGTCCTGTTCGCCAAACATGGTTATGACACTGTTCTGAGCTTCCCCGTGCCCAGCTATGCCAACCCGACTTGGTTTGGCCGTTTTATGCTGTTGGGTTCAGGTCATCCGGATCCGCAACCTGAGCGTTTGCAACAGACCCTGATCTTGGCTCAGAGTCTATTGTTTGAACATGACAGGCAGAGATTCAATCCGTTTCTGCAAAGCCGGATCTTCAAGGCCAACGCCAGAAAAGTGCTGCGAATGGCGGCAACCGGACTGCAAAATCATGAGATCTCTGATCGACTGCACATTAGTGTCCGTGGGGTTGAATACCATATGGAGTCAATGCGTAAAAAACTGGGTGCCAGCAACAGGGCAAATCTAATCCATCTGGCCCATCAATTTGAGTTGATCTGACATGTTAATACTGCTGGTCGAAGATAATCGTCTGTTGGCAAACAATATCATTCAATACCTGGCGATAAAGGGTATTGAATGTGACTATGCCGAAACCTTGGCTCAAGCCAATGAACTGCTGAGACAGCAGCATTTTGATGTGGTGGTGCTGGATCTCAACTTGCCTGACGGGGACGGTGTGCGAGCATGCCAGGGCTGGAAGGCCCAGTGTATTACTACGCCGGTGATCATGCTCACCGCCCGCAGTGGTCTGGATGACAGATTGAGCGGCTTTGATGCCGGCGCCGACGATTATCTTATTAAGCCCTTCGCCATGGAGGAGCTGGTCGCCCGCATCAAGGTAGTGGCTCAGCGCCGTCCAGCACCGCCAAAACTACAATTGGGTGAGTTGGAGATGGACTTTGGCAAGCACGAAGCCTATCGCCAGGGACAGTTGTTATCTCTAAGCCGCACCGGCTGGCAGATACTGGCTTTGCTGGCTCGCCGCAGCCCGGAAACCGTGGAGCGGGAAGAGATAGAACGTATGCTCTGGCCCGATTGTCCCCCGGACAGCGACAGCTTGCGCAGCCATTTGCATCTGTTGCGGCGGGTAGTGGATAAGCCGTTCGACAGCCAGTTAATCCACACTATTCGCGGGGTAGGACTCTGCCTGAGGAGTGACTGAAGATGATGCCCAAGTTCAGTCTCAAGCGCAGCTATCAAATTTATGGGCTTATTTTTCTGGCGGTCACTCTGGCCATCAATAGCATCATCCCCCTTTGCATGATGTGCACCGGCATGTTTTCCATGCATGAAATCACCTTGCATAACGCAGGCCAGGCAGCCGAGGCGGTATTTACCCAAGGCAGTACCGAGCTGGATACCGACAACATCAGTGTATTTGCCGACTGGCAGCGGGTACCGGATAAGATAAAAGCCATCAATGACTTTCAGCCTCCCACTGCAGAAACCGGCATCCGCTACCAGCATCTCGATGGCCCCTATATCGATGCCTTAAGTGTCCACTACACGGCTTCAGGCCAGCCGCTGTATCTATGGCTACATTATGATGCCACCCATGATCTTGTCTTTGCACCCAAGAACATGACCGCCATTTTATTGCTGATAGTGATGACCTTCGGGGTGGTGGCCAGCCTGGCGTTTCACATGCAAAAACAGGTAATCACTCCGGTGCACAAAATCAGTCAGGCGATCAAGCAACACGACTGGCAAAGCATGAATGGCTTCAGTTTTCCCAAACAAGGCTATGCCGAGCTGCAATCGATAGTGGATGCGCTCAATACTTCGTTGCAGCAATTACAAAAAGCGCAGCAGAGGGAGCTCAACTTCCTGCGCTTTGCCAGCCACGAACTGCGCACGCCTGTGGCTATCTGCCAGTCATCCTTTGAGCTGCTCACCTTGCAAAAGGGCAAGTTGACCGGGCCAGTACTGGCCGCCAGCCAAGCGACAGCGCAGATGAAATCCATCATAGAAACTCTGCTTTGGCTCACCAACAAGAGCAGCACTCAGCTGGAGAAACAACCTTTGATGCCGGCTGAATTGCTGCAACAGTTGGCCGCCGAGCAGGAACATGCTCAGGGCAAGCAGGGCATGATTCAGTTGGACTGTGACGATACCCAACTTCAGGTGCTGAAAGAGCCTCTGTCCATCATGCTCAATAATCTGCTACGCAACGCACTCGAACATGGCACAGGTGAGGTCAAAGTGGAGCAGAGAGGTAAACATATCAGGGTCAGTAACTCGACCTTACAGGATAGTCTGGGAGGCTTTGGTCTGGGACTAATGTTGGTCAAACGGCTGGCGAAACAACTGGGCTGGCAGTTCAAGGAATATAGAACTCCACAAATGTTTATTGCCGAGATAGAAATTACAGATTAAAGGAAAATGTGAGTTAGGCTTATATTTTATTACCATTTTAAAAAGAGATGGCTTTCGCTGTCTCTTTTTTATTTATTTGACGGAATTTTCACTTAATTTATGTTCTCTTATCACCTACTTCCTTAAACCACAGAGTTTATTTTTTTAAGGATTGTAATCGACCAAGATCACAGCAGTTATTGGCAACAATTAATTATTATTTCCTCGTCTAATTCATGTGTTTAAAGTTTTCAATTACTTGGCATTTTATTTGTCTGAGGAAATATTATGAACTCAAAATGGTTGTTGAGTGGGGTGGCACTGGCTATGGCATTTTCTGCCAATGTGCAGGCCGATGTGACCAAAACCAGCCTGGATCTTGGTTATAAATTTTATACCAGTGATACCGAAGATGATAACCCTGGCGTCTTTAACCAACCCTTTCTCAAGTTAAATCATTTGGGTTTGGCCGATTGGGGCAGTTATTTCGCCAATATCAAGCTGGAGAATCCGGGGGAAGTCGCAGAAAACCAGAAGAATGAAGATGGTAAAACCACTCTAAAGGCATTGGCAATCATAGAGCACAAACTGGGTGAAAGCGGCTTTAACTTTTGGGCCCAGAACTTTATCTCTGCCAGTGAGACTCTGGTCGAAGACAACCTTTATCTGGGGGTTACGCACAACAGTAAGTTTGGCAATTTGGCACTGAACTATGGGGTTGGCTTCAACTATACCTTTGGTCATTTCTCACCAACAGATGAGAACTTCAATGACATTTCAGGTTACGCCCTGGTGCTCAACGCCAAATACCCGCTGAGTTTTGCCGGATTGAAGCACAACTTATCCGTCAACTACGAAGCGCAGATAGACAGGGACGAAGAGCACCAAAAGCTGTTTAGTTACGACAGCTATGGGCACCAGATCATTCTAGGGTGGCAGACCCACTTTACCGATGCCTTCTACGGCAAGTTGCACCTGACTCAGTACGATAGCTGGGGCGCACAGTACAACGACGGTATCGAGTATGGGTTGGCTTTCGGATACCAGTTTTAACAATGGAGCCAAGCTCCCTTTTTTAATCGACAGGAACTGAATATGCAGTTGAACAAATCCGTTTTGGGCGTGGCCGTATCCACTGCCGTGGTGATTACCGGCTGTCAGGTGACCCATGAGATCATCAAGAGTCAGGGGACTGCCCAGGGCAAGCATGGTGAGATCCAGGTTGAAACCAGCATTCAGGATGGCCGTATTGTGGCTATCGACGTGCTGAAGCAGAAAGAAAACCCTGTGTTGGCCGCCGCCGCATTCAAAGATGTAAAGCAAGCCATTATAGATAACAACTCTGTAGAAGTTGACGGGGTTTCCGGTGCAACCGTGACCTCAGATGCTCTCAAGAAAGCCGTAGCCGCCAGTATTGAAGCTGCCGGGGTGACCCTGGTAGCCGCAAGTGCCACGGCCAAGCATAATGAAGCTTTGACACCAGCCGAATACACCTATGACGTAGTCGTGATAGGTTCAGGCGGCGCCGGTTTCAGTGCCGGTCTGGAGGCCATGGAAGCCGGTGCTTCTGCCGTTATCATTGAAAAAATGCCCATCATAGGTGGTAACTCACTGATCTCCGGCGCCGAAATGAACGTAGCCGGTAGCTGGGTACAGAAAAACATGGAGATTACCGACTCCAAAGAGCTGTTTATCCAAGACACACTCAAAGGGGGCGACTTCAAGGGTGACCCTGAGATGGTCAAGGTGATGGTGGACAATGCCGTCAATGCCGCCGAATGGCTGCGTGACTATGTTAAGGTTGAGTTCTATCCCAACCAGTTGTTCCAGTTTGGTGGTCACAGCGTCAAGCGCGCCCTGATCCCCAAAGGCCACACGGGCGCCGAAGTGATCGGCAAGTTTGCCAAGAAAGCCGAAGAAGTCGGTCTGCCTATTCACACCAACACTACCGCCGACCGTCTGCTGATGGACAACAATGGCCGTGTGGTCGGTGTTGAGGCGACCAAGAACGGCAAGAAGATCACTTATCATGCCAAGCGCGGTGTTGTTGTCGCTACCGGTGGTTTCTCTGCCAACGTGGCTATGCGCAAGCAATACAACCCAGAGCTGGATGAGCGTTACGGTACAACAGGTATTTCAGGTGGTACAGGTGACGGTATTGTCATGGGTGAGAAGATCCATGCCGACACCCGTAACCTGGGCTATATCCAAACCTACCCTATCTGTAACCCAGAGACAGGAGCCATTGCCCTGATCGCCGACTCCCGTTTCTTTGGCGCGATTCTGGTCAACCAAAACGGTGAGCGCTTTGTGGAAGAGCTGGAACGTCGCGACGTGATCTCCCATGCGATTCTGGAACAACCCGGTCGTTACACCTATGTTCTGTGGAACAAGGACATTGATGATGTAGCCGGTACCATTGGTATGCACCAGGGTGAATACAAAGACTTCACCAGCCGTGGTCTGATGTATGAAGTAGACAGCATTGAAGAAGCCGCCAAGGTATTCAACATTCCGCTGGAAAACCTCAAGAAGACCATCAAGGATGTGAACCACTATGCGAAAACCGGTAAGGATGAAGCCTTCAACCACAGAGCCGGGCTGGTGGACTTGAGCAAGGGCCCATATTGGATCCTGAAAGCCACGCCATCAGTACACCACACCATGGGTGGTCTGGTAACAGATACCAAGACCCACGTGCTGAATGAACAAGGCAAGGTAATCCCAGGTCTGTTTGCCGCCGGTGAAGTGACAGGTTTGACTCACGGTACTAACCGCCTGGGTGGCAACGCCTATACTGACATCATTGTCTTTGGCCGTATCGCCGGTCAGCAGGCTGCCGCCAACTAAGCCGCCAAACAACTCATCTATCTCCCCAGAACTCAAAACGGCCCGTAAGGGCCGTTTTTTTATCGCGATTCCTTCATTGAAGGCGATAGCAACAAACATTCACTTCCATCCCACCGTATTCAATTAGCCTGTGCCAATTGCTTCAGATGTTGATACAAGGGCTCGCTGAAGCTTTGCTCGTAGGTGAGTCGTAACTGCTGCCTGCCGGCATCGAAATCAAAGGCACGGTAGATATCCACTTCAATGAGTTGGCCACCTTGGATCAAATATTCACTGGGTAAAACCTTGTCGGCCAACTCAGGATTGTCCAGCAGCTCAGTGATCTGCAACAAAGGCGCACCACTCGGGCTCTGGATTAGCTGCCACTCGTAGCTTTCAGGGGCATCGCCAAAGTTAAGCGTAAAACGCTGTTCGCCATCCAGGGTAATTTCATCCTCTGTTGCTATAGGCCAAAAGAGGGTAATCAAGGCCCTGGAGTCGAGAGCTTCGGCGTTGGCAACCGGCATCTCCCAGGAAACAAACTCTTCATTGCGACACATCACATCGGCTTGCTGCGCTGTCCAGATGCGGTAAACCTGCCCAGGCCATTCGAGCTTGGCTAACTGCAGGACAGCCGGGGTGCCTGCCAACAAGCTTTGCCAGTCTTCATCGCCGGTCTGGTACTTGTCCACCTGCATAGTGATTGGCACCTGAGTACCATCATAGAAGGTGTGCAGTTGATTGCCTTCGATAACCGGCGCGCTTGGGCGATAGCCTTGATCCTTGCGTTCGGCATTTATCCAGCGCTCCATTTGGGTATTCCAGCACTCGGAAGCGACTTCATCTCCCAGAGGAATATCCTGGGCCAAAACCTTGCCTTGGTTGACACTACCGATCAAAAATTTTGAGGGATCACCATATTGCAGGGAGAAAAACTCCGGTGCGCCACTCAGCCCCAAATCCAGCAGATGAGCTTGCTCATCATCCTCCATCAAACCATTGAGCACTATCACCCAGTCATTGTCGTTCATGGTTTTATCATCCTGAGGCTCCAGATAACCCAGGACCACCATGGCGTTGTTTACCTTGTTCCGCACCTCTTGGGGATCTGTGGCCAGGAATGTCGCCGCTGTCTGACCACTGGCAGCAATCAAGTGTCGCAGCTCATTCAGAGTCATAGCCAGGGTCTGTTCGGCCGCCAGAATTGCCTCATGATTACCTTCCCCGAGAAGCTTTTCTATCTGAGCTGCTGTCAAAGCGTGAATATGTTGCAGTAGCCAGAAGGCCTCGGCAAAGGTCGGCGCTGCTGTGACCTCGGCTGGGATCTGGTAGGGGGTCTTGCCTTCAGTGGCGAACAGCAGAGAATATAACTGCCTGAGTTCCTTAAGCAGGGAATCGCGCTTGGCATCACTAATGCCCGCCTGCAACATCTGCTGGAAACGACTGAATTCCAAATGGGTTACCAGGTTGATGGCGCCCGTATGCTGGTTCAGGGCAAAGAGCATCAGGCTGCCGTCATCAGCGGTTCGGGCAGTGACACTCTGCTTATTGTGCTGCTGTTTGGCCGGGGGGTTGTCGCTGGTCTGCGCTATCCAGCTGGCCAGCAGATAATAATCGGGCGTAGGCTCATCGCTGCGCCAATCGAGCTGATACTTGCCGTCGCTGTCGGTTGTTGTTGTGGGCTCATCGGCATCACAAGACAAGTTACGATTGAGATCGGCGCAAACATCAGCACCAGCTACAGCCCCCAAATAACTGACCTGTCCCAGAACACTGATATCCTTGGTCACAGGTGGTTGGTTGTCATCTGAGTCGGAATTACCGCAGGCGGAAAGCAGCGTGGCGCTAAGAAGTACTGCGAGATACTTTGGTTTAACCATTTGATCGTCCGTGATTAATTAAATTTGAAGGTGCATTTTCCTTAGCCTTTGGGGTGATCACAACCCCCCGAAAGCACTAAGTCTTTGCGAGTCCATTGAATAGACTAAATCCCTTTTATGACAAGAGCAGGAATTGGCCAATAAAAACGGCTCCATTCAGGAGCCGTTTTTGTCATTTACTGCTGTCATCAAGCTTTAGGACCGGCAGCCTTAATGGCATCGGAGACCTGATACTTAGCGAAGTTGCTCTGGAAAGATTCAGCCAACTGTTTGGCATACTTGGCGTATTCTTCCTTGTCAGCCCAAGTGTTGACCGGATTGAGCAGCGCGCTGTCGACGCCGGGAATGGCAACCGGGACATCCAGATTCAACTGCTCGATATGTTCGGTCGGCACTTCTTTGAGTTCACCGCTGACGATGGCATCCACTATGGCGCGGGTGACAGGAATGTCGAAACGTTTGCCGACGCCATAAGGGCCGCCGGTCCAACCTGTGTTCACCAGGTAAACTTGGCTGCCGAAGGCTTGGATACGCTTCATCAACAGCTCGGCATAAACCCCGGCAGGACGAGGGAAGAAGGGAGCACCGAAACAGGTGGAGAAAGTCGACTGAATCGCGGCGGTTGAGCCCACTTCGGTGGAACCTACCTTGGCGGTATACCCCGAGAGGAAGTGATAAGCTGCCTGCTCCTTGCTAAGTTTGGCTACCGGAGGCAAGACGCCGGAAACATCACAGGTGAGGAACACCACGGCGTGAGGCTCGTTACCACGATTATCTTCCTTACGCTGGGCAATATGCTCCAGTGGGTAAGCGGCGCGAGTGTTCTCGGTCAGGCTGGCATCCTTGTAGTCAGGCACTCGCTGAGCATCCAGCACCACGTTTTCCAGCACAGTACCGAAGCGAATCGCATCCCAGATCACCGGCTCATTCTTCTGACTGAGATCGATACACTTGGCATAGCAGCCGCCTTCAATATTGAAGACGCCGCCTTCAGCCCAGCCGTGTTCATCATCACCGATCAGAAAACGCTTGGGATCGGCAGACAATGTAGTCTTGCCTGTACCTGAAAGACCAAAGAAGAGAGTGGTGTCGCCATCTTTGCCGACGTTGGCCGAGCAATGCATAGGCAGTACATCTTTGGCCGGCAGCAGGAAGTTTTGTACCGAGAACATGGATTTTTTCATTTCACCGGCATAGCGCATACCGGCCAGCAGTACCTTACGCTCGGCGAAGTTGATGATCACTGCACCGTCCGAGTTAGTGCCATCGCGCTCGGGTGAGCAGACAAAGCCTGGGGCGTTGATGATCTGCCACTCGGGTTTGTGGCTCTGGTTATAGTGCTCAGGTACGATAAACAGATTACGGGCAAACAATTGGTGCCAGGCGTATTCGGTCGTGACTCTGATAGGCAGGTAGTGTTCGGCATCGGCGCCGACTTCCAGCTCAGAGACAAATACTTGTTTGTCGGCCAGATAGGCTTCGACTTGCTCCCACAGGGCGGCAAACTTCTGAGGTTCAAACGCCTGGTTGACCACGCCCCACTCGATATCAGCCTCGGTACCCGGCTCCTTGACGATAAAACGGTCGGCGGGGGAACGGCCGGTGCGCTCGCCGGTCTGAGCCACCAGAGCACCGTTGGCTGTTAATCTGCCTTCACCGCGCAGAATCGCCTGCTCTACCAGTTGGGCACTGTTGAGGTTGAGTTGAATGCGGTTTGCTTCTGCCGCCATAAGTAAGGTCTCCATCTATTATGAGGTCTGATATAGTCCCGGTCTGCTGTCGGGTTGGCGCGATTGTAACTTAAGCCGCGGCTAAAGTGTGAGCACGTTCTGAAAAATGACAAAAAAAAGAGAGCGATCACTCGCTCTCTTAAAAACAACTGAATATTGCCCCCGTTATTGGGGAGTATTAGGTGTCTGACTGTTGGCAAAGATGGCTTCGATATCGATGGCATCGAAGCGGTAGTGACTGTTGCAATATTCACAGCCCATCTCCACCAGCCCCTTCTCCTGAATGATAGCGTCTATCTCTTCCTTCGCCAGGGTGCGGATCGCTGCAGCGCTGCGCTCACGGGAACAGGTACACTTGAAGCTGACGCTTACTGGGTCGAACAACCGTACCTGCTCCTGATGGTAAAGACGGTGCAGGACTTCAGTAGCCGGCAGGCTGAACAATTCTTCAGCTTTAATAGTAGCGGTCAGCTGAGTCAGGTGTTCAAACTCGGTATTTTCACTCTGCTCACTCGGCAATACCTGCAACAGCATACCGGCGGCATGTTCACCATTGGCAAATAACCAAATACCTGTAGGCAATTGCTCCGACTGGGCAAAGTAGCTCTCAAGACATTCTGCGATGCTGGGCTTATCCAGGGCCACTACCCCTTGATAACGCTCACCTTCGGTCGGAGTCAGGGTGATGACCATATAACCTTGGCCAAAGAGCTGATCCAGTGTTGCATCTGTGGCAATCTCGCCTTGCCAGCGGGCAACGCCCCTTAATTCCTGACGGTTATTGCCGTTGATCACCGCCAGTGACACCGGACCACCCTGCCCCTGCAGCTGTACACTGATATCACCTTCAAATTTCAGTGTTGCCGTCAGCAGCGAAGTCGCCGCCAGCAATTCACCCAGCAGTACCTTAAGGCGCTCCGGGTAATCATGGGTGCTAATTATCTGGCGATAGCTGTCACCAAGTTGGGCCAGTTCACCCCTTACATCAGCGTTATCAAACAGATAGCGATGGAGAGTATCTTGGTTCATTGGGTTTCTCACAGTTAATTCAGGTCTCGCGGAAGCGAATGATTTGCCGCCGCTGTTTCTTATCCGGCTTGGTATCGGGCGCCGGATTATGCAATATGTTGAGCCTTCTGGCTTCAGCATTGCTTTCCCGTTTTTGTATGCTCTGCGGCGTTTCTTCGTACAGGCTCTGGGCGATAGCCGCTCCCTGACGGACACCGGAAACTTTTTTTATGACGATCTCTTTTTCGTCATATCCCTGGCGTAACCTAATGCGCGCACCGACTTCTGCCAGCTTGCTGGATTTGGCTCTTTGACCGTTGTAATGTACTTTACCGCCGTTGATCATCTCTTTGGCCAGGGCGCGGGTCTTGTAAAAGCGCGCCGCCCAGAGCCATTTATCGAGCCGGACCGCCTCGGCGTTGTCATTGCTATTGGCCATGGATACTCCTGTCATAATTGAAAAAGGGGATGAGCTCACAACTCGGGGATAAACCCCTTGTCCAAGCCGCCAATACGGGGTTAAACAGTGGAGCGCTTCACACCCTTTCCAGGCGCGCAAAGGTAGCATAATCGTACAATTTTCGCCAACCAACCCCCTGTTATGGTCTTGTTGCAAACAAGAGTGTGAGTTAGCATGGCGAAGGTTTCATTCACTATTATAATCAGAACAGAGACCTGATTAGAGGGTCCGGAAAATATGGATTTATTGGATAAGATTATCGCCAAGACGGGCAGCATACCGCAAAAACCCGCCAGCACCGCCGTGTTTTGGCTATTGTTGCTATTGGTTCTGTATTTGACGGCACAGATTAGCTGGAAACTGATCCCAACAGGAAAACCGACTGCCAACTGGACACCAACCCCGGTGTCTGGTCCCCAATCACAGAATGTCGATATCAGCGGTATCAATGGTTTGGCGCTGTTCGGCAAAAAAGACGCCAGCAGCACCAAGCCTAAAGAAGTCTCAACTGAAATGATCACAGATGCGCCCAAAACGTCACTGTCGATTCTGTTGACCGGGGTGGTGGCGTCCAGCGCCGAGCAGAAAGGCCTGGCGATTATCGAGTCTCAAGGCAGCCAGGAAACCTACAGTCTGGGCGATAAGATCAAGGGCACCTCAGCATCGCTGAAAGAGGTGTATGCCGACCGTATCATTATTACCAATGCCGGTCGTTACGAAACCCTGATGCTCGACGGCCTGCAATATACTACTCAGTCACAAGCCAATGCTCAGCTGCAACAGGCCCGCAGCGGTGGTGACGTGACCAAGGTTGACCGCCGTGATGCCGACATTGGCCGCGAGTTGGTGGCTTCCCGCGATGAGTTGCTGGCCGATCCCAGCAAGATTACCGATTACCTGGCAATTTCACCGGTTCAAAAGGATGGCGAAGTGCAAGGGTACAGACTCAATCCGGGCAAAGATGCCGGATTATTCAAGGATGCCGGGTTCCAGCCCAATGACCTGGCAAAATCCATCAATGGTTATGATTTAACTGATATGAGTCAGGCGCTGGAGGTGATGGGCCAGTTGCCGGAGCTGACCGAAGTCTCTGTGATGGTAGAGCGCGAAGGTCAGTTGGTTGAAATCATGTTCAGTTTGCCGCAATAAAGCAGGTTTAGAGGAAAGCACAATAATGAACAATAAACGGATTCGAACCAAGCTTATCGCTGGTCTGGTAGCTACCGCGGCCTTGCTGACCCAGCCAAGCGCTTGGTCTGAGCAATATGCGGCAAACTTTAAAGGCACAGATATTCAGGAGTTTATCAACATAGTTGGTAAAAACCTCAACAAGACCATCATTGTCGATCCCACTATTCGCGGCAAAATCAACGTCCGCAGCTATGACATGCTCAACGACGAGCAATATTACCAATTTTTCCTCAACGTGCTGCAGGTCTACGGCTATGCTGTGGTCGAGCTGGAAAACAATGTCATCAAGGTGATTAAAGACAAAGACGCCAAGACCTCTTCGATTCGGGTTGCCGATGACAATACCCCGGGTCTTGGCGACGAGATGGTGACCCGCATAGTGGCGCTGTACAACACAGAAGCCAAGCAACTGGCACCTTTGCTGCGTCAGCTCAATGACAATGCCGGTGGCGGCAACGTGGTCAACTATGATCCTTCCAATGTATTGATGATCACCGGCCGCGCCAATGTGGTCAACAAGCTAGTGGAAATCGTGCGCCGGGTAGACAAGCAGGGTGACACTGAAGTGCAGGTGGTGCCCTTGGAATACGCTTCTGCCGGTGAGATGGTGCGGATCATAGATACCCTCTATCGCGCCAGTGCCAACCAGGCACAGCTACCGGGACAGGCGCCCAAGGTGGTGGCCGATGAGCGGATCAACGCCGTGGTGGTCAGTGGTGATGAACGCAGTCGTCAGCGGGTAGTAGAGCTTATTCATCGCCTCGATGCCGAACAGGCCAGCACAGGCAATACCAAGGTGCGTTATCTGCGTTATGCCAAGGCCGAAGACCTGGTGGAAGTGCTGACAGGGTTTGCCCAAAAACTGGAAGCGAAAGATGGTGCAGCACCAGCCCCCGGCAGCGCCGGCGGTAAACGCCGCAATGAAATCAATATCATGGCCCATGAAGACACCAATGCCCTGGTGATCAGCGCTGAGCCAGATCAGATGCGTACCCTGGAGAGCGTGATCAACCAATTGGATATCCGCCGCGCCCAGGTACTGGTGGAGGCCATCATAGTCGAGGTCGCCGAAGGGGATGATGTGGGCTTCGGTATCCAATGGGCCACAGAGGCCGGTGGTGGTACTCAGTTCAACAACCTGGGACCCACCATAGGTGAAATTGGTGCGGGTATCTGGAATGCGCAGGACAAGAAAGCCTCCCAGACCTGTACCGGTTCGGGTGACAACCTGACCTGTACCGATAACCCTGACACCAAGGGCGATATCACCCTGTTGGCCCAGGCGCTCGGTAAGGTAAACGGCATGGCCTGGGGTGTGACCATGGGCGACTTTGGCGCTCTGATACAGGCGGTGTCCAGCGATACCAACTCCAACGTATTGGCGACCCCTTCTATTACCACCCTGGACAACCAGGAAGCCTCCTTCATCGTCGGTGACGAAGTGCCCATCCTTACTGGCGCGCAGAACTCCAGCAATGGCAACAGCAACCCATTCCAAACCGTTGAACGCAAAGAAGTCGGGGTTAAGCTCAAGGTAGTGCCGCAGATCAACGAAGGCAATGCCGTCAAGCTCACCATTGAGCAGGAAGTCTCCGGCATCAACGGCAAGACCAATGTGGACGTGACCTTTGCCACCCGCCGCCTGACGACTACCGTAATGGCCGACTCGGGTCAAATCGTGGTGCTGGGGGGGCTAATTAATGAAGAGGTACAGGAAAGCGTCCAGAAAGTACCTTTCCTGGGCGATATCCCGATTCTGGGGCATCTGTTCAAGTCATCCAGCAGCGGCAAGAAGAAAAAGAACCTGATGGTATTTATCAAGCCGACCATCATCCGTGATGGTGTCACCATGGAAGGCATTGCCGGCCGTAAATACAACTACTTCCGAGCCCTGCAGCTGGAACAGCAGGAACGTGGTATCAACCTGATGCCAAGGACTGATGTGCCCATGCTGGAAGAGTGGAGCCAGGAAGAATACCTGCCACCCGAAGTCAATGAGATCCTCGATCGTTACAAGCAGGGTAAGGGACTGGATACCAAGATGCGTAAAACAGACTCCACCCTGAAGACCTTGGAAGAAAACAAGCAGGACGAAGCCGATGACTGAAGTCCAGCCGCCAACAGACGATCTGGCCCAGGTTTCCAGTGAACTGGCGCTGACCGCCGAGGCTGAAAGTGACGAGCTGTTTCACTCAAGCAGCCGTGAGCGGCTGCCGTTTGCCTTTGCTCACAGATACAACCTGGTGCTCAGTAAAGGCCAAGATGAACGGCTGACCCTCTATTACACCCAGGCAACGCCTTTGTCTGTGTTGTTTGAGGTGCGTCGCTATGCCGGCCAGGAACTGCCGCTGCACAAACTGGAAGCCCATGAGTTTGAGCGCTACCTGACTCAGGCCTATCAGAGTAACTCTTCCGAGGCGCAGCAGCTGATGGAAGACATAGGCAATGAGATGGATCTCTTTACCCTGGCAGAAGAGATGCCGCAGACCGAAGATCTGCTGGAAGGAGAAGATGATGCGCCCATCATCAAGCTGATCAACGCCTTATTGTCCGAAGCCATCAAAGAGGAAGCTTCGGATATTCATATTGAAACCTATGAGAAGCAGCTGGTGGTGCGTTTCCGGGTTGATGGCGTGCTCAAGGAAGTACTCAAGCCGAACCGTAAGCTTTCTTCGCTCCTGGTATCGCGGATCAAGGTTATGGCCCGTTTGGATATCGCCGAAAAGCGGGTGCCGCAGGATGGCCGGATCTCACTGCGTATCGGTGGCCGCGCTGTGGATGTCCGGGTATCGACCATGCCATCGAGCCACGGCGAGCGGGTCGTACTGCGTCTGCTGGACAAGAACGCTGGCAATCTGGACTTGGCACAACTGGGAATGAAAGACAGTATTCGCCACCAGTTCGATGAACTGATCCGTAAACCTCACGGCATTATTCTGGTCACCGGCCCTACGGGTTCGGGCAAGAGTACTACCCTCTATGCCGGTCTGACCGAAATCAATCACAACGACATCAACATACTCACAGTTGAAGACCCAATTGAATACGAGCTGGAAGGCATAGGCCAGACCCAGGTCAACACCAAGGTGGATATGACCTTCGCCCGCGGCTTGCGGGCCATTTTGCGTCAGGATCCTGATGTGGTGATGATAGGGGAAATCCGTGACCTGGAAACGGCGCAGATAGCGGTGCAGGCCTCACTCACCGGCCACCTGGTGATCTCTACCTTGCACACCAACACGGCTTCCGGTGCCATTACCCGTTTGCAGGACATGGGCGTTGAGCCTTTCCTGGTGTCTTCCAGTCTGCTGGGGGTGCTGGCCCAGCGCCTGGTGCGGACTCTATGCAACGAGTGTAAGGAAGCCCATACCCCGGATGCCCGCGAACGTGAGCTCCTGGGCATAGGCGATGAAGATGCGGTGATCTATCGCGCCAAGGGCTGCAAGAGCTGTGGCCATAACGGCTATCGTGGCCGTACCGGGATCCATGAACTGCTGCTGGTGGACGACAACGTCCGCGAACTCATCCACGGTGGCCGTGGCGAACTGGCGATTGAAAAATATATTCGTCAGCACAACCCCAGCATTCGCCATGATGGCATGGTCAAGGTGCTGGCGGGGATCACTACCCTGGAAGAAGTGCTGCGCGTGACCCGCGAGGAGTAATTCATGGCGGCATTCGAGTATAAGGCGCTCAATCAAGCCGGAAAGCAGGTCAAAGGGGTTATCGAAGCCGATACCGCCAGACTGGCCCGCAGTCAGCTGCGTGAACAGAAGCTGATGCCGCTGGATATCGCCCCGGTCACCGAAAAAGAAGCCAAGGCCAGCAGTGGCAGTTGGTTGGCGCGGCGCAAGAAGATCTCTGTGGCTGAACTGGCGCTGATCACCCGCCAGATAGCGACTCTGGTCGCTGCCGGTTTGCCGGTGGAAGAAGCCCTCAAGGCCGTAGGCCAACAGTGCGAAAAAGACCGTCTCGCCTCCATGGTGATGGCGGTACGCTCGCGAGTGGTGGAAGGCTACTCGCTGGCCGACTCCATGGCCGAGTTTCCCCATGTGTTTGATGATCTCTACCGCGCCATGGTGGCCTCGGGTGAAAAGTCCGGCCATTTGGAAGTGGTGCTCAATCGCCTGGCGGACTACACGGAGCGGCGCCAACAGCTCAAGACTAAGCTGACCCAGGCGATGATCTACCCCATAGTGCTGACCACAGTGGCTATCGGCGTTATCGCCGTGCTGCTGGCGGCCGTAGTGCCCAAAGTAGTTGGTCAATTTGAACATATGGGCCAGGAGTTACCCGGTACCACTCAGTTTTTGATTGCCGCCTCTGACTTTGTCCAGCATTACGGGCTATTCGTCCTCGGCGCCATAGTATTGCTGGCGCTGCTGTTTCAGAAGATGCTCACCAAACCCGCCTTCAAACTCAAGTATCACGAGCTGTTGCTACGTTTGCCTGTGGTGGGCAAAGTCAGTAAGGGGCTGAATACGTCACGCTTTGCCCGAACCTTGAGTATCCTCAGTGCCAGTTCAGTGCCGCTGCTTGATGGCATGCGGATTGCCAGTGAGGTCTTGCTGAATGTGCGGGTACGTCAGGCAGTGGAAGAGGCCACGGCCAGAGTGCGTGAGGGAACCAGTCTGGGAGCGGCACTGACTAATACCAAGCTGTTCCCGCCGATGATGTTGTATATGATAGCCTCGGGTGAGAAGAGTGGTGAACTGGAGCAGATGCTGGAGCGCGCCGCAGATAACCAGGACAGGGAGTTCGAGTCCAACGTCAATATCGCCTTGGGGGTGTTCGAACCTCTGTTGGTGGTGAGTATGGCCGGGATAGTGTTGTTTATTGTTCTGGCAATTTTGCAACCGATATTGGCGCTCAACAATATGATTAGTGGCTGAGTCTTATTTCACCGCAGCCATGTGAGATTTTTTAGGAGGAAGTAAGTTAATGCAAAGCAACAACAGACAGAAAGGTTTTACCCTGTTGGAAGTGATGGTGGTGATAGTGATCCTGGGGATCTTGGCCTCCATGGTGGTACCCAATCTGATGGGTAACAAGGACAAGGCCGACCAACAAAAGGCGGTGTCTGACATAGTCGCATTGGAAAACCAGCTGGACATGTACAAGCTGGACAACAGCGTGTACCCCACAACCGAACAGGGACTGGAAGCTCTGGTCCAGAAGCCGACCATTTCTCCTGAGCCACGTAACTACCGCGACGGAGGCTACGTTAAGCGTCTGCCTATGGATCCCTGGGGTAATCCTTATCTACTGATGAGCCCGGGCGAACACGGCAAGATTGACGTCTTCAGCTCAGGCCCTGATAGCCAGCCCGGCACAGAAGACGATATAGGCAACTGGAATCTGCAAGATTTCCAATAAGATGCAAAACAAGCACTCACGGGGTTTTACCCTGCTGGAAGTGATGTTGGTAGTGCTGCTGATGGGGCTGGCAGCTACGGCTGTGACCATGACAATGGGGGACAGCGGTCCCAAGCAACAGTTAACCCGTGAGGCGCAGAGATTTATGGCGGCCACCGAGACAGTACTGGATGAAACCGTACTCAGTGGCCAGTTTATCGGCATAGTGGTGGACAAGGACAAGTACCACTTCGTGCTGTTTAAAGAGAACAAATGGCAACCGCTGGAGCAGGACAGGCTACTGGCCGAAAAGCAGTTGCCGGAAGGCATCAAACTGTCGGTCGAGCTCGAAGGCCTGCCTTTGGTGCAGGAAGATGAAGAGCAGGACTCCTGGTTCGACGAGCCCTTTATCGAAGAATCGGACGCGGACAAAAAGAAGTTTCCCGAGCCGCAGATCATGCTGTTGCCAAGTGGCGAAATGACAGCTTTCGAGCTGAGCTTTATTGCCAGCGACAGCCTGGGCGAAACCGTTGAGGTGTTGGTCAGTGGTGATAGCCTGGGTCGCCTCAAGCTGGGGAGGTTCGATGATTTCGAATAAACTTGCCCGGCAAAAGGGGATGACGTTGCTGGAAGTGATAGTCGCTCTGGCAGTGTTTGCCATTGCGGCGGTGGCCATTACCAAGAGCATAGGCGATCAGATTGCCAATATGCCGATTCTGGAACAGCGCACCCTGGCACAGTGGGTGGCCGATAACCAGATGGTGGATGCCAGGTTGGAAAAAGGCTTTCCTGCTCTTGGACGCAAAGATGGTCGTAGCGAACTGGCCGGCCAAACCTGGTATTGGCGCAAAGAGGTGGTCAAGACCACAGATGATAATTTTCGGATGATCCGTATCAGTGTTAGCGATGATGACAAATTCGAGCGGATCATCGCTCAGGTGAACTCTTATGTACTCAAGCAGGAATAGCGGCTTTACCCTGCTGGAGATGCTGATCGCCATAGCGATCTTCGCCATGTTGGGCCTGGCAGCCAATGCTGTATTACAAACTGTGCTGAAGAACGATGAGGTGACCCGCGATTTTTCACAGCAACTCAAATACCTGCAGCAGGGCTTTGGGGTGTTGGAGCGGGATCTGGGCCAGATGGTGGCCCGTACTCCCAGGCTACTGGAAGGCGGCCGTGGCAGCACAGTGTTTCAAACCGGGACTGATATTCTGGACTCTGAATCCGAGGCGCTGGTGTTTTTTCGTCTCGGGTGGCTCAACCCGGGAGGTTTACTGCCAAGAGGCAGCCTGCAGTCTGTGGCCTATGTAGTACAGGAAGGCCGACTTGAGCGTTGGTACTATCCTTATCCAGAGCCGGAATTCGGCGCCGAGCCGATTAAAACCGTATTGATGGACAAGGTGCTATCGGTAAAGTACGCCTTTTTTGTCGAGGACAAGTGGCAACGTAAAGCCGATGCCAGCAAGTTACCCAAGGCGATCGCCATAGAGATAGAAACAGAGGACAGAGGCGTTATCAGCCGCAAATTCCTGTTGCCGATTGGAGCCCCGGCAGCCGACAAACAGAATGATAATAGTGGCGACACTAACAAAGGGGATAACAACAGCGGCACTAATACAGATGGTGGTCAGCAGGAGTCGGACGGCCAAGAGGGTAACGACTCAGGCCAAGGTAAAGAGGAACTCTGATGAAAGGCAAACAAAGAGGGGTTGCTCTGATAGTGGTGCTGCTGATAGTAGCGATTGTGGCCGTGCTGGCGACCAGTATTACCGGGCGCAATCAGTTATCAGTGCGCAGAACCTTAAATCTGGCGCAGTATGACCAAGCTTACTGGTATGCCATTTCGGCCGAAGAGTTAGCGCGTAAAGTATTGAAACAGGATCTGGATGACTCTGAAGGTCGGGTGCATCTGCAACAATACTGGGCACTGGCAGATGTCATTCTCCCGGCAGAAAATGGCGAAATCGGCGGCACCATTTCCGATCTTCGCAGCTGTTTTAACCTCAATGCCTTGAGTGTCAGCAGCAAAGAGACGACAGATGGGCAACCGCAGAAGATGCCGCTGGCCGCCAGACAGTTCAAAGGATTGCTGGAATCCTTGGGGATGGATGAATTCGGTGCCGAACGTCTGACCCATACGTTGAAAGATTATCTGGATGAGGATTCGATAGCCTCACCCTTTGGCGCCGAAGATGCCGAGTATGAAGCGCGGGTTGTCCCTTACCGGGCGGCCAACACGCTAATGAGCCACAGCAGTGAACTCAGGGCTGTGTTTGGCTTTAACCAAGAGACTTATCGCATTTTAAAGCCCTATGTTTGCGCCATACCGGGAAATGACCGACAGTTGTTGAACGTCAACACCATCAAGGTTGAGCAGGCTGCACTGCTGGCTGGCATGCTGGAAAACCAGATCTCGGTAGGCGAAGCAGAAAGCATTATTAACCAGCGCCCAGCGGGGGGCTTCGACAAAATAGAAGATTTCTGGGCGCTGGGTTCTTTGACCTCGATTGCCAGTAAGAATGATCAGCTCAAGTCCAGTTTTGTGGTCAACAGTAAGTTTTTTAAGCTGGAGGCCAAGGCCAGGGTAGATGATGCCCTGTTCCGATTGGAGAGTATGCTGCATATAGTGGGTGGGAATCATCTCGAAGTGTTGACCCGGCAATATGGCGGACAAGAATAACAGGACAAGCCCCTAAGCCTCCAAGGCCAGGGATTGTGGAGAATAATAGTGAGTGAACGCTTATTTATCCGTTTAGGCAAAAACCTGGGCTCGCCCTGCGCCTGGGTCGTATGGTCTGAGCAGGAACAGGAGATTATTGCCTCGGGAGAGCTGGTTGATGCGCGGTCGCTGGCGACCCTGACGCAACGAGCCGGTAATCGGCCGGTCGATGTGTTGGTGCCGGCCAGTGCCATTCAGCTCACTTCGGTCGAACTACCGGAGAAGGGCCAACGCCAGGCTCTCAAGGCGTTGCCTTTCCTGCTTGAAGATACCCTGGCCCAGAATGTTGATGAGCTGCACTTTGTCGTTGGCCCCCGCAGCGGCGAGAGCCTGAGTGTGGCCGTGGTTGCCCATGAGCAGATGCAAAACTGGCTCTCCTGGCTGAACGAGGCCGGGCTCAAAGTGCGTAAAATGGTACCGGATTGTCTGGCACTGGAGCGGGAAGACTGTGATTGGGCCCTGATGGCCTATGAAGATCAACTCTTACTGCGTACAGCCGAGGGCATGGGTATGAGCATGCCCAAGGACTGGCTGCAACCCTTACTGCCCGGGTTGCTCGAAGAGCAGCAAACAGCACCGAGCCTGGCCTGCTATACCGAATTTCAATGGCCGGATCTGGAGTGTCGGCAGATGCCGCTGGAAATGCCCATGCTGGTGTTGGCCAAAGGGCTGCTCAAGTCACCTATCAATCTGCTATCCGGCCCCTATGTTCCCAAGCGTGAATACAGCAAGCACCTACTGCTTTGGAAACGGGTGGCAATCGTCGCCACCATAGCCCTGCTGCTTGGCTTGGTTAACAAAGGGCTCAACATACATCAGATGCAGACCGAGGCCGATGACTTGAAGGCCCAGAGCGAAAGCATTTATCGCCAGGTGGTTCCCGGCAGTTCACGGATAGTCAATCTGCGCTCACAGCTGGAATCTCAACTCAGAGCCCTGCAGGGTAGCGGCTCGGGTGGCGAGTTTTTTACCATGCTGGATAGACTGGAAGGTGCATTCAAACAAGTGCCGGATCTTAAACCCAACAGCCTAAGATTTGATGCCGGGCGCAATGAAATCCGTATGCAGGTGACGGCCAAGAGCTACGCCCAGATAGAACAGTTCAAAGAGCTGGCCGGGCGTCAATTCCATCTCGAGGGAGGGGCAATGAACAGTACTGAAAATGCGGTTACCAGTACTCTGACCCTAAGGAGCAAATAAATGGAAAATTTGCGTAACTGGTGGGAATCTCTGGCACAGCGGGAGCAGCAATTGGTCGCGGCCATGGCAGTAATAGTCGCTGTCGGGGTCCTTTATTGGGGGATCTGGACACCGATAAGCAATGCCGAACAGAAGGCACAGAATAACCTCAATGCTCAGACCCAGATGCTCAGCTTTGTGAAACAGACGGCCAATAAGATTGCCGGGATCAAACAGAGCGGCAACAGACCGGCTCTCAAGGGTAGTCTCAGCACTGTGGTGACCCAGAGTGCCGCCAGCTATGACTTAGAGATCACCCGCATGGCACCACAGGGGAAACAGATCCAGATCTGGATGGATGAAGTGCCCTTTGATAGCCTGATCTCCTATCTTGGGGATCTGGTACAGAAACAGGGATTGTCTCTGGACAGCCTGGATCTGGCCGAAGGTGATAGCCCTGGCATGGTGAAAGTCAGACGAATCCAGTTATCTCAGTCGTAAGGTGTAATCTTGAAACTGATTAGTAAAATAATACTCTGTGTGCTGATTTACCTGGCATTTATGCTGGCACTCTTTCCCGCAAGGTTGGCGGTTTCGCTGGCGCCTCTGCCAAATAATCTGCAACTCGGTGGCGTCAGCGGCACTATCTGGAGCGGCAGTATTGATGTCATTAAGCTGCAACAACGTCAGTTGGAGCAGCTGAGCTGGGAGCTCAGTCCCTGGGCACTGCTGACCGGCAAAGCCAAACTGGACTTCCAGCTGGGCAGTCGCGCCAGTGCCGTCAACGCCAAGGGGCAAGTCACCTTGGCTGCCGGCGCTATCAGCGCTGAGAAGCTGCGTTTTGAAGCACCGGCCGAGTTTCTCTTGGCTGGCAGTCGTCTGCCATTTCGCACTCAAGTGAGCGGTGATGTCTCTGTGTTGCTGGATACTCTGGCACAAGGCCAGCCTTGGTGTGAGGCGCTCAGCGGCAAAGTATTTCTCAATCGGGTCGGCATCAAGAACCAGTTTGGTCAATATCCCTTGGGAGACATAGAACTCGGCCTGCAGTGTGTTGCCGGTCAGGTGCAACTGGCGACCGATGAGGAGAAAAACGCCATAGGCGTGGCCGGCACCTTGCTGCTCAAGGCCAATGAACAACTTGAGGTCAAGGCTCGCATTCGTGAGACTCAGGCTCAGTCTGAAGATCTGAAAAAAGCGCTGCCATTTCTGGGCAAGCGTGATCCCCAAGGATATTTCCCCATCAATTACAACGGCAAAATCCCGGGTCTTTAAATAAGTAGGTAGCCGGGCTCCTCCCGGCTGCCGTTTATTCAAGTTGAGCTTTCCCGTTTAAAACTCTTGCGAAAACCCGCAAACGCTTGCATCTAAATCAACTAATCCGAAAAACCCCACCGCCCCGACAAACTCTGCAGCTCTGTTATTTCGTGTGAATTGGTATAACATTGTAGACTGAGTCACATTTTCAGTTTGTCAGCGTCAGAGGCCTCTATGACAGAGCGGCAGAAGAAGCCGGAAATATTGCACACCGAAGTTGTAGCCCGCAGTCGTCTGTTTCAAATAGAACAGGTACACCTGCGTTTCTCCAATCAAGAGGAACGTCACTACGAGCGGATGAAAAGTGCCAGCCGTGGTGCTGTTATGGTGGTGCCGGTTCTCAATGGTGAGTGGTTACTGCTGGGCAGCGAGTATGCCGCGGGAACCCACAACTATGAGCTTGGCTTTCCCAAGGGACTGATCGACCCGGGTGAAACCGCCGCTGAAGCCGCCAACCGTGAACTGCAGGAAGAGATAGGCTATGGTGCCCGTAAACTGACCAAGCTGAAGGAGTTGAGTCTGGCTCCCGGGTATTTCGCCAGTAAGATGCAAATTTTCCTGGCCGAAGATCTCTATGAGAGTCGCCTGGAAGGCGATGAACCTGAGCCGATAGAGCTGGTTCCCTGGCCGCTGGAACGCTGGCAAGAACTGCTGGACATGAATGATTTTTCAGAAGGACGCAGCGTCAGCGCCTTGTTTTTGGCGATGAAACAGCTGAGACTGACTGAATCCCCCTAAAAATGGCCACTCCCGGCCACTGACTTTTGCTTATCCGATGGAAAGCGTTTGGAGTAGTTATGAAGCCAGAAGAGTTGATAGATCATGTTATCGCCATTGCAATGGAAGCAGGGCAGAAAATTCGCCAGATCTACCAACAAGGCAGTTTCAGCAAGGAAACCAAGGAAGATAATACCCCTGTCACCTCGGCCGATATCGCGGCCCACAATATCATCTGCAGCAGCCTGCAGGCATTGACACCGGATATCCCGGTATTATCTGAGGAAGCAGCTGATATTCCCCTTTCTGAACGCAGCCAGTGGCGCCGCTACTGGTTGGTGGATCCCTTGGATGGCACCGGAGAATTTATTGCCGGCAGCGGCGATTTCTCGGTGATTATCGCCTTGGTTGAGCACAACCGTCCTATTATGGGTGTAGTTTATGCGCCCATGACCGAAGTATGCTACTACGCCATCGCGGGACTCGGAGCTTATAAGCGCACTTCCCTGACGGAGCTGCGAATTCACAGCAAGCTGTTACCGAAAGAACAGAATAACGCCCTGCGCCTGGCGGTCAGTCGCCGTCAGGATCCGCAGTCCGTGCTCAAGCTATTCAACCAACCCAAACATTGTGAACTTGTAGCGCTCGGTGGCGCTGCGCTCAAGAGCTGTCTGGTCGCCGAGGGCAGAGCGGATTGTTATGTACGTGTCGGCCCTACGGGCGAGTGGGATACAGGCGCAGCGCAAATCATCATAGAAGAAGCCGGTGGTCAATTAATGGATACTGAACTGCAACCCTTGACCTACAACGAGCGTGAGTCGTTGGAAAACCCCAACTTTATCGTGGTCGGTTCCCCGAACCTCGAATGGGACAAGATACTGACCGGAGATTAATCTAATGCAGATAAGACCAATATCCAGAGCCGATCTGGATGCAGTATTGGCCTTGGAACTGGCAACCTTCGGTGAGCATTGCTACCCGGACTTCTTTTTCCGTCAGGCATTGGATGCTTGGTCCAGTGGTTTTCTGGGGAGCTTTGTCGACGGTCAGCTGGTAGGTTACCTGCTGCGGGTGAGCAGCGAAAAGCCTGGACAGCACTGGCTGTTGTCGCTGGCTGTATCTCCGACGAAACAAGGTCAAGGGATAGGTAAGCAATTACTCAGTGCTTGTCTGGATGATTGCAGCCACTGTGTCGATGAACTGTTATTGACGGTAGCGCCGGATAATTCCGCCCGCCATCTCTACAGCCGCATGGGGTTTGAAAACCTGGGGCTGGAAGCCGACTATTTTGGCGTTGGTGAACACAGACTATTGATGCGCTGGCAAAGATAAAAAACACCGAGTGTTTTGTTTAATCGCTCCAGCCCCCATCAAGCCTGTCGATCGCTAGTCCGGCTTCACTTCAGATATAAAAAAACCGCTGCAAGCAGCGGTTTTTCCAGCTCAAAATGATTAACCCTTTGGATAAGGATGCGCTACACCCTTGTGGCAATCCACGCAGGTCTTTCTGCTTTCAGGATCTTTCTTGAAGTTCATGCTGTGCATTCTAACAGCCATTTTCTTCATGGTTTCAGGCTGGTTCTCATAGATGCGGGTATGGCAATGCTGACAGTTGGCAGAGTCATTGGCACGGAAGTAGTTCAGTGCTTTATCAGCCTGCTCTTTACGGTTAGCGTCCAACCACTCCTGAGTATTGAAGCCATCGATAGTCAGGAAGCCGTAGAGATCCTTGGAAACAATGATCTTCTTCACCAGATAGTCAACCGGACCGTGAGGCAAGTGGCAGTCTTGACACTGAACAGTAACACCGGCACTACCACCACCGTGGGCAGATGCCAACACTTCATCTTTCAGTGAGTGGTTGCTGTGGCAGGTCATACAGAACGCATCTGTACTGGTTGCATGCAGCGTCTGCTGGGTAGCGAAGTAGCCAACAACACCTATCACTATGCCGACGACCAGTAGCGACAGGATGGAATACTTTGCGCTGGGTTTAAAGATTGCACGCCAGTTCATCACTCTTCTCCAAAATAAAATTCTTATATCTATATTGAGCTATTCGTTGTTCTGAAATTTGATTATAAACCAGTTTTCTTTCATTAATCTGACCCGAAAAGTGCAAAATGAGACTTAGCTCTAACTCTCAAGGCCTAATGACGACTGAATTTTAAGTTAATGCCATATATGCACTTTTCCTAAACTTAAAGCATGGCACACGCTTAATCAAGCATAGTCAATCGAATAATTAACATACAACTAATTCTCGAAACAATAAATGTGATCCAGACGACGCTAAGGAGGTAATGAACAATTTTATTTTGGACAAGACGAAACTATTTAATCAAGATGTCTGTCTATTGAGGTAAGCACAGACTGCGTGCTTCACCAGAACGAAAGGATAACGATGAGAAGCTTGCTGTTGATACTGACACTGATAATGACGCTGGGACAGGCCGTGATGCCTGCAGCCGCGTCTGTTTCAGTGTCTGAGCATCAGTCAATGGCAGCCATGAACTCATCTGCATCCACCAGCATGGTTATGGATATGGATTGCTGCCAAGGCCAGCAGCATTGCCCAGACTGCGATCTGGGTATGGATTGCGGCACCATGGGCAACTGTGCCAGCCACTGCACACCAGGGGTAAGCCTGCTTACCGCCGGCCATCCTTTGTTGGTGACAGGAAGCCAGCAGATCGCCCTGCCTAGCTGGAGCTTGCAAACCGCTATACTCTCACAGCAAACACCCCCTCCCAATTCAGCACAGATGTAACTCTGGCCTTACGGCCGCAAAGCTTTAGTTAATGTTTTTACATCTGAATATTTTTTGGGAGTTCCCACTATGTCTGCATACAAAATTTCTGCATCTCGTTTTAGCGCCGCCCTGTTAATCTTTGCCAGCCTGTTTATGGCTTCGGGCAGTTTCGCAGCCGAGTTGAACCTGCCGGATAATCTGGTGATCAAAGCTATTGATGGCCAAGCTGTATCCAACTTTGACCGCCACCAGTTAGCCGCCGGAAAACATGTTGTCGAACTCAAATACCGGGACATTTTTGCCGTCAATGCCGATGACTCGGGCGCTTGGGTTAAATCCGGTCCTCTTTATCTGACACTGACTGTTGCCGAACAACAAAGTCTGCAACTGCAGCTACCGACTCTGGATACCGAGGCAGAAGCCAACGCCTTTATTCGCAGTCCACAGTTACAAGTTGTTGATGAAGCCGGTCAGGCTGTTCCTGCCGAGGTAATGACCCACGGAGGCCTGATGGCCGACTGGTTGGCACAGCTGCGCCGCTGAGTTTTCAGAGTGGAATGAGACAGAGGCTCTACCATGCTGCTAACAATGATTGCCGGAAAAAGTGTAGCAATGTCATCACACTTCTTCAGATGTGAGTCATATCAAGGCAAGCTTTTGAAAGCATGGTAGACTATTGGGGTCCATTCTCTCTGGAGTTCAAGCTCAAGATGCTATCGGTTCGCCGCCACATCCTGGTTCTGTTTACCATGCTCGCATTGCTCGGGCAGGGTATGCTAACCAATGGACACTGGATGGTGCCAACAGCTGAAGCGCATTCCGGAAAAATGGACTCCACGGCACACTCAATGGCTGCCACCATGGATTGTCACACTCAACAGACAAATGCCAGTCACTGCTGCGATGACTCGCAAATTGATACAGTGCTTCCCGACACTGTGAGTCATTGTTGTGAAGGCAAAGGATTCTGCAAGAGCGACTGTAACCATTGTCTGGTGATATCCGTAGCGGGTACTCTCATTGCCGTCGGTTCCTGGCCGGTGATGTCTCTGCCCGAAGCCGCCGTGGCCACGCCTATGCCTCATTTCCACTCTGTTTCTATCGGCCAGACAATCAAGCCACCCATAGTTTGATATCCAAGGCACACCTGTGCCCAAAATCTGCCAATAAATACAAATTTTTAATGGGATAAGCCCCAAGAGTGCACAGTTGCACCTGGCCAAAGCGTATCCCAAACGGAGTGAATCAATGAAAACCTTTATCAGCGTCCTGATTATTGCCCTATTGTCTGTCACCCTGGCCAGAGCCAGCTTCGCAAGTGAACGAGATCATCACCACGGTCAGCAACAAGCCGTGGTAACTGCCGAATATAGCTGCCCCATGCACCCGGAGGTGACAGGTAACAAAGGCGATTCCTGCCCCAAATGCGGCATGTTTCTGGAAAAACCGCAACAAGCCGACTATCACTGTCCCATGCATCCTGAAGTGACAGGCAAGAAAGGTGACTCCTGCCCCAAGTGTGGTATGAATCTTGAGCCTGTAGCTGGCCAGAAACACCACCACCACTAAACAAGCTGTAGCTGGAGATGAGGCATATGAGCGATTCAAACCGTAAACGCCAACGACTGGCCTGTGCGCTTAGTCTGGTGCTGGCTGTCGGCCCGCAATGGAGTATGCAGGCAATGGCCCAGGGCAATCAGCCCCAAGGGCAGGAACAACACAAAGATCATCAACATGGGACGGCAACCCAGGAGTATTACTGCCCCATGCATCCGGAAGTCACCAGCCATGAGCCGGGACGCTGCCCCAAGTGCAACATGTTTTTGGTCAAAGATGAGGCCACTGAAGCCCTGGCAGAACCAACACAGGCTCAGCAAAAAACCTATGTTTGCCCCATGCATCCGGAAGTGACCAGTCACGAGCCGGGACGTTGCCCCAAATGCAATATGTTCCTGGTCGAAGAGGAAGAAGAGGAGCCAGGTTCCCATGCCGGTCACGCCGAAGCTGCAGAAACCCTGGCTACAGAAACTAAAGCCGCGGAAAACCAGGCTAATGACCATAGCCAGCACGCCATGCAGCAGAGCAAACCCGCATTGGAGATCAAACCTGCTCCTCTGGATCAGGGCAGTAACATCAAATATGTTTGCCCCATGCATTCGCATATCATCAGCGATGTGCCCGGCACCTGCCCCATCTGCGGCATGAATCTGGAAAAAGTCGAGATGGGCGGCCACTCGGAAACCGTTGAGATTGATGTCTCAGGCCAGATGCAACAAGCCTTGGCCCTCAAGGTAGCCAAGGTGGAAAGGGACACGCTGTGGAAGTTTGTCAAAACAGTCGGCCAGATAGACTATGACGAGAGCCAAATCAATCATATCCATGCCAGGGTCAACGGCTGGATTGAAAAACTTAAAGTAGAGTCTGTCGGTGACAGGGTCGAGAAAGGTCAGTTGCTGTACGAGATCTATTCACCGGACCTGGTCAATGCCCAGGACGACTATCTGTTGGCCCAGGAGACGCTGAAACGCTCAGGCAACAGTGCCAACTACCAAGAGCTATTGCGCAAGGCCGGGCTACGCCTCGAACTGCTGGGCATGAACCAAGAGCAGATCAAACAGCTGGCCAAGACAGGCAAGACCCAATACCGGGTTCCTTTCTACGCCCGCGAAAGCGGCGTAGTCAAACAACTCGCGGTGCGTGACGGCATGTATATACAACCTCAGACCGAGGTCATGTCACTGGTTGACCTCTCCAAGGTCTGGGTCATTGCCGATGTGTTTGAAAACGAGCAGAGCTGGCTGGAAGTGGGCCAGACCGCCGAGGTCAATATCCCCGCCATGGGGCTCAAGGGCATAGAAGGCAAGATTGATTACATCTATCCCGAACTGGATCCCATCACCCGCAGCCTGAGAGTCAGAGTGGTACTCAACAATGATCAAGCGATGGAGCTCAGGCCCAAGACCTTGGCCAAGGTTTCCCTCTATGGTGGCCCGAAACGCGATACTTTGGTGATCCCCCAGGAAGCATTGATCCAAACAGGCAAGGAAAATCGGGTCATAGTCAAACAGGATGATGCCAGTTTCAGTGCCAGAAAGGTCACTGTCGGCATGTTGAGTCAGGGTAAGGCAGAGATCCTCGAAGGCCTGCATGAAGGCGAAAACGTGGTGATTTCCGGGCAATTCCTGTTGGATTCAGAAGCCAGTCTCAAGGGTAGCCTGATGCGCCTGAGCTCAGGCCACCAGCACTAGGAGGCAACATGCTGAAAAAAATCATTGAAGCCTCCATCAAACAAAGGGTGATGGTGCTGATTGTCACCCTGATGGTGACGGTTTGGGGGATTCAGGCGCTGCGTACCACGCCGCTCGACGCCCTGCCGGATCTGTCCGATGTGCAGGTCATCATCAAAACCGCCTATCCGGGACAGGCGCCCAAGCTGGTAGAGGAACAGGTGACCTATCCCTTGTCTACCGCCATGCTGGCCGTGCCCGGGGCCAAGACGGTGCGCGGCTATTCCATGTTCGGTGACTCCTATGTCTATGTGATCTTTGAAGATGGCACCGACATCTATTGGGCCCGCTCCCGGGTATTGGAATACCTGAGCCAGATAAGCAGTCGTTTACCCGAAGGGGTGCAACCCTCACTGGGGCCCGATGCCTCCGGGGTCGGTTGGATCTATGAATATGCCCTGGTAGACCGCAGCGGTAATCTGGACCTTTCGCAACTCAAGAGTTTGCAGGACTGGTATCTGAAGCTGGAATTGCAGAGTGTTGCCGGGGTATCGGAAGTCGCCACTGTCGGTGGCATGGAACAGACCTATCAGATAGTGCTGGAGCCGGACAAGCTGGCGATTTACAAGCTGGACATCGCCTCGGTCAAGCAGGCGATTACCAAGGCCAACAACGAGGCCGGCGGCTCTGTGGTGGAGATGGCCGAAGCCGAGTACATGGTGCGCGCCAAGGGCTATCGTCAAACACTGGCGGACTTTCGTGAAATCCCGCTGGGGATCACCAGTCCCTCAGGCACACCGCTGCTGCTGAAAGACGTTGCCACCGTACGCAAGGGCCCGGCATCTCGCCGTGGCATAGCCGAACTCGATGGTGAGGGCGAAGTCGTCGGTGGCATCATAGTCATGCGCTATGGGGAAAACGCCCTGGCGACTATCGAGGCGGTGAAAACCAAGCTGGAAGAACTCAAGGCGGGTCTCCCCGAAGGCGTGGAGATAGTTCCCACCTACGACAGATCGCAACTGATTGAAAACTCAGTCGACAACTTGTTGCACAAGGTGTTGGAAGAGATGGTAGTGGTCGGCATTGTTTGCTTGCTGTTTCTGCTGCACGCCCGCTCGACCCTGGTGGCCGTTATTACCCTGCCACTGTCGATACTGATCGCCTTTATTGTGATGAACAAGATGGGGGTTAACGCCAATATCATGAGTCTTGGCGGTATCGCTATCGCCATCGGGGCCGTGGTGGATGGTGCCATTGTGATGATCGAGAATATGCACAAGCACCTCGAGCATTTCAAACAAGACCATCAGCGCCAACCCGACACCAAAGAGCATTGGAAAATTGTCGCCGAAGCCTCTATTGAGGTGGGCCCGGCACTCTTCTTCTCCTTGCTGATCATTACCCTGAGCTTTGTGCCGGTATTTGCCCTCGAAGCCCAGGAAGGCAGGCTGTTCAGCCCTCTGGCCTATACCAAAACCTTTGCCATGGCGGCCGCGGCTGTGTTGTCAATCACCTTGGTGCCTATCCTGATGGGCTTCTTTATCCGCGGCAAGATCCCCTCGGAAAGCAGCAACCCACTGAGCCGGGTATTGATAGCCATCTACAAACCTATGCTCAATGCCGTGCTGCGCTTCCCCAAGCTGACCTTGCTGGCGGCTCTGGTGGCGCTGGCCAGTGCCTGGTATCCAGTGAGTCATATGGGCAGCGAGTTTATGCCAGAGCTCGAGGAAGGGGATCTTCTGTACATGCCAACAGCCTTGCCGGGCATCAGCGCCAGCAAGGCCGCCGAAGTGCTGCAGCAAACCGACCGGCTGATCAAAACCGTTCCGGAAGTGGCGCGGGTGTTTGGCAAAGTAGGCCGCGCCGAAACCGCCACGGATCCTGCGCCATTGACCATGCTGGAAACCACCATAATGCTCAAACCCAAAGAGCAGTGGCGCGAAGGCATGGATCTCGACGGCATCATTGCTCAGCTGCAAAGTACGGTAAAAGTGCCCGGTCTCACCAACGCCTGGGTACAGCCGATCAAGACCCGTATCGACATGCTGTCTACCGGTATCAAGACACCAGTGGGGATTAAGATCACCGGCGCCGATGTCAATCAACTGCAGGAGATAGGGGCCCAGATAGAAGCGATTCTATCGGCTCAGCCTCATACCAAGTCGGCCTATGCCGAGCGGGTGGGTGGCGGCCGCTACATAGACATCACACCGAAACTCGAGGTGACCTCCAGATATGGCATGACCCTGAGCGATATTCAGGACGTAGTACGTTACGCCATTGGCGGCATGAATATCGGTGAGTCGGTTCAAGGTGCCGAGCGCTATCCCATCAACCTGCGCTATCCAAGAGAGTTGCGTGACAATATCGAAAAGCTCAGAGAGCTGCCGGTGATCACCAAGAGTGGCCACTATCTGCCGCTGCGCAATCTGGCCGACATCGAAATCACTGATGGCGCGCCTATGCTCAAGAGCGAGAATGGTCGTTTGATCTCCTGGGTATTTGTCGATATTGACGGCACGTCCATTGGTGAGTATATCGAAGCCGTCAAGCCGGTATTGGAGCAGGAACTGGATCTGCCTGCCAGGTACAGCTACAGCTTTGCCGGTCAGTATGAATATATGCAGCGGGTCGATGCCAAACTGCAGCAAGTGATCCCCATGGCGCTAGCGGTGATCTTCATTCTGCTGATGATGACCTTCGGCTCATCCATGCAGGCCAGCATCATAATGCTGTCGCTGCCGTTCGCCTTGGTGGGCAGTACCTGGTTGTTGTATCTGCTGGACTACAACATGTCGGTCGCTGTCGCGGTGGGCATGATAGCCCTCGCCGGGGTCGCCGCCGAGTTTGGTGTGGTCATGCTGGTGTATCTCAATAATGCCATCAAGCACAAGCAGGACAGAGGCGAATACCACAGAGTGGAAGACCTCAAGGACGCTCTGATTGAAGGTGCAGTGATGCGGATCCGCCCCAAGGCGATGACAGTGGCGACCATCTTCTTCGGTCTGCTCCCTATTATGTGGGGCGCAGGTTCGGGCAACGACGTGATGCAGAAGATTGCCGCGCCCATGGTCGGTGGTATGGTTACCGCCCCAGTGCTGTCGCTCTTTGTGCTGCCGGCGCTCTATCTGCTGATCTACCGTCGCCACTTGAGCAAGGCCAAGGCTGAATAAGCAAACTGATGCTCGCAAAAACGGCTGCCAATGCAGCCGTTTTTTATTGGATTGAGCTCAGTTACACCACTTCACCGGCGGCGTAGCCGGAACTCCAGGCCCACTGGAAGTTATAGCCGCCGAGCCAGCCACTGACATCCACCACTTCACCGATAAAATAGAGCCCGGGATGACGCTTGGCCTCCATGGTCTTGGAAGATAACTCATCGGTATCCACACCGCCCAGAGTCACCTCGGCGGTGCGATAACCCTCGGTGCCGCCGGGTTGGATCTGCCAGCAATGGAAATAACTGTCCAGCGCCGCCACATCTGCCTTGGACAGTTGGTTAAAGTTCTTGTTCGGTAATTCACCCAGCTCCTGCAGCCTCTCAACCAAGCGCTTAGGTAACAGCCGAGATAGTCCATTCTTAAGCGACAATTTTGGTGATTCAGCAGTGATTGTTTTGCACCAGTCGACAAAATCCAGGTCCGGCAGTAAATCAAACAGCACACTCTGGCCTGGCTGCCAGTAGGAGGAGATCTGCAGCACAGCCGGCCCGGACAAACCCCTGTGGGTGAATAGCATGGCCTCTCTAAACTGCCTGCCGCATTCGGCTTTGGCGATAACCGGCAAGCTGATGCCGGACAGGCCTTCAAACCTGGCCTTGTCTTCAGGCTGTAAGGTAAAGGGAACCAGCCCGGCAGTGGTCGGCAGCACCTTGATGGCAAACTGCTCGGCGATACGGAATCCAAACGGTGTTGCCCCGAGCTTCGGCATGGACAAGCCACCAGTGGCTATCACCAGAGATTTACAACGGTATTCCCCTTCACTGGTTTGCAGGCTGTAACCACCATCTGTGGCTGCCACAGACAGAATTTCGGTACGCAGCTGAATTTTGACTCCTGCCCAATCGCACTCTGTGGTCAACATATCGACAATATCTTTGGCCGAGTCATCGCAAAACAGCTGTCCAAGGGTCTTCTCGTGATAATCGATGCCGTGCCGCTCGACCATGGCGATAAAGTCCCACTGGCTGAAACGAGCCAGCGCCGACTTGACGAAGTGTGGGTTACTGCAGAGGTAGGCGCCCGGTTCAATGTTCTGATTGGTGAAGTTACAGCGACCGCCGCCACTGATCAGAATTTTGCGCCCCAGTTGTTTGGCGTTATCCAGCAAAAGGACATCCCGGCCCCGATACCCGGCAGTGAGGGCACACATTAACCCTGCGGCGCCAGCGCCGATAATGATCACCTGATGCTGTTTAACTGACATAACGCTCACTCTCTGGCCCAACAAGGGGCAATAAAAAAGGTTCATCGCAGATTAGTGTGGACTGGAAACGAAAACGGTTGGAGTTATTGTTTAGTCGCCAAACAAAAACAATGACCAACCCCAACCATTCTCGATGTCGAATCTTACCTTTACCATTGCGCTCTGGGAAGGCTTTGAAGCCGTCCATACCGAGCAAAATCAACAAACCCTCATCATCCAGCTAAAATCGATTGATAATGGTCACTGTGCTTGCGCAAACCGGCCAAGGCCGTTCAAAACACCCCAAGCAATCTGATGAAGCTCAAGCGGCTTTTAAAAAACTTACCGATGGAAACTAAGACCAATCCGCATTGAAGTCTGATCTAATGGTAGGCAACTCAACACTTATAGTTGGCCCATGAAATCTGAAACTGCCGAAAGCTTGCTTTGCCTCTCTAAAAAAGAAAAAATCCCCAAAGCGTATGCGGTTACTCGCCGTGTCCATATTTTTGCAATCCCGTAATCGTACTCAAGTAGCGAACCAGTTGAAGGTGGCAAGATCCAGCGTCAACTCATGGGTCTCAAACTATCTTGAGCAAGGGCTCGTAGGGCTTGAAGATAAGCAGCGACCCGGCAAAAGACCATCATTGTCCAATGACCAAAAGCGGAGGCTCGCCAGATATATTGAATTCAAAGCACAATCGAATGAGGGAGGCAGGCTAACCGGGGCTGATATCCAGCAATACATATCGAGTGAGTTTGGTGTCGAGTACCACCTCAATCATATCTACAAGCTACTCAAAGGCATGGGGTTCAGCTGGATAACCAGCCGCTCCAGGCATCCCAAACAGACTCAAGGCGTGCAGAACGCTTTTAAAAAAGTTTACTCTGGAAACGATCCTTCACACACCTATCCATATACGACCACACCAGATTGATATTTGGTTTCAGGACGAAGCCAGATTTGGTCAGCAAAATACAACAACACGACTCTGGGCACCGAAAGGCAGTAGACCCAGAGCGCTAAAACAGCAGCAGTTTGAATACGCGCACCTCTTCGGCGCAGTCTGTCCCGCAACAGGAGAAACTGAAGCCATCATCACGCCGTTTGTTAATAAGGA
>NZ_JBKORF010000048.1:165-2523 GCF_047314685.1 Shewanella sp. BJSY2023SW001 | reverse complement strand
TGTGACCACCGCTCCTGAGCCTTCAATATACCGGCGTAGAGCAGTTTGAGTAAACTGTTCTCGTTGGCAAAACCACCCTTGGTTTTCGTCAGTTTACGAAACTGACGATGTACGGCCTCAACCGCGTTCGTGGTGTAGATAGCCTTACGCACGTATTCCGGGTACTTAAAATAGGTCGATAACAGCGCCCACTTGTTGCGCCAGGACTTGATGACCACAGGATATTTGTCGCCCCATTTGGCTTCCAGCTCGTCCAGCGCCATCTCAGCTGCATTGAGGGTTGTGGCTTTATAGACACACTTTAAATCAGCCATAAACGCCTTCTGGTTTTTAGACGCTACGTATTTCATTGAGTTACGAATTTGATGAATGATGCATGACTGCACCTCTGTATGTGGGTAAATGGTTTCAATGGCTTCAGGGAAGCCTTTAAGGCCATCAACACAGGCAATCAGGATGTCTTTAATACCGCGACTATGAAGATCGGTTAGTATACTTAGCCACTGATGTGCACCTTCAGTGTCTGAGATATACAAGCCCAACAGCTCCTTTTTTCCTTCTACATTGAGCGCCAGAATGGTGTACACAGCTTTGCTGACAAAGCGGCCATTCTCTTTGATTTTATAGTGAATAGCATCAAGCCAGAGGATGGGATACAGGGCTTCTAAATCACGTTCACGCCAAGCCTGAAGCTCAGGTAGCAGTTTATCAGTAATGGCGCTGATGGTGCCATTGGGGACTTCAATGCCGTAGATATCGGCGATATGGGCACGAATATCCTGATAACTTGTGCCCAGTGAAAATAGCGCAATGATTTTCCGCTCCATCTCATCGGTCAGGTATGTCTGGTTCTTTTTTACAACCTGAGGCTCGAAGGTGCCATCTCGGTCACGCGGAGTATGCAGCTCAAAGCTACCGGTAGCGGTCTTCAGTGTCTTACTGGTCTTGCCATTTCTGCGATTACCAGGCTGCTTATCTTCAAGATGTTGGTCGAGCTCAACATTGAGGGCCGCTTCAGTAAGCTGTTTAATGAGTGGGGTGAGAATACCATCTTTGCCGGTCAGGTCTTTACCTGCACGCAGAGCTTCAATGGCGGCTTCCATGTCGAATGTAGGTTTGGTCATTTGAATATCCTTTTGGGTGTATATTACTCAAATGACACAGATTTATGAACACTACCTAGAACATTGGCAGATGCAGCTCGTGCGCTCAATATAACGCCTCCATCAGTCACTCAGCGTATTCAACATATCGAAAAGAAGCTATCACTTAAGTTACTTCAACGACCTTCGCGTGTGGTTAGCCTAACAGAAGAAGGGCGCGTCTTAATCGATACCGGTATTTCGATCCTTGAGGACTTGGATGAACTCATCGATAAGCTCAATGAAAGCAGAGGGGATGTCAGTGGTCGTCTACAAGTTTTGGCGCCCCTTGGCTTTGGCAACGATGTGATAGCCCCTTTATTAGGTGAGTATAAACAAGCTCATCCGCGCCTAGAGGTGGAGTTAGAATTGTCAGACAACCCAAACTGGGCAAACCATCATAAATGGGACATTATCATCTACATTGGCCACTTAGCGGATTCCAGCCTTAAGATGGTGAGCTTGGCCCCAAACAAACGCTTTGTTTGCGCTTCGCCGGAGTATCTATCTCGTCATGGACAGCCTAAGACTCCGCAAGATCTTAAGAAGCATCAATGTATTGCCTTGAGAGAGAATAATGAAGATGTCACGCTGTGGAGCTTTACTCATGCAGTGACAGGGGCCATAGAAAGTATTCGTATTCGCCCTTCTCTTGCAAGTAATGAGGGCAGAGTGATTAAAGACTGGGCGTTACAAGGCTTGGGGATCATCATGCGATCCGAATGGGACATTCAATCACAGATTGATAGTGGTAAATTAGTGCGGCTATTACCTGATTACGAGCTTCCAAATGCCGATATTGTTGCCCTAGTGACTTCTGCTGCGCATGAGAGGTCGGCGCGAGTCACTGGCTTTTTATCTCTACTAAAAGATCAATGCCAAAAGGCGCCGTGGTTAAATCGATAGTAAGTTGGTTATCGGAGTTTTGTACTACAAACCTAATTTTTTTTACAATGATGATTCATCAAAGTAGAACAAAAATTCTAACCAGTTAATGCCCACAACTAAGTTAGCCCGAATTCAGATAATAAGTGCACCACTCATGGTTAAACGGTGAGGAGAGATCAACTGCCTGTTGGTGATACTCTGTAGTCGCCAAACAAACATGAGTAGTTACCATGAATTACAAGCAGTTGATCGAGGGACAACGATACCAGATTGAGGCCTATTTACGCGAGGGTTTCAGTTATCGGGAGATAGGAAAACGTCTGAAAGT
>NZ_JBKORF010000048.1:0-159 GCF_047314685.1 Shewanella sp. BJSY2023SW001 | reverse complement strand
CAGCACAATCAGCCGGGAAGTAAATCGCAATCGAATTCGGGATAACCATTACTTGCCGGAAGTCGCTCAGGCGAAGGCACTAAAACGCCGTTGTCAGTCCGCGAAGTCTAGAATATCTGGACTGACCATCACCTTTGTTGAGTTCGGTCTCAATGAGAA
>NZ_JBKORF010000047.1:0-17968 GCF_047314685.1 Shewanella sp. BJSY2023SW001 | reverse complement strand
TACACAAGCGGGCTTCTCTGGAGCTGACAAAGGTGCAGGGATTTGAACCCTGCATGACGGCGCTATAAACCCAGCAACCCTCACAACGGTGCCAAGCTAATCGCTATCATCAAAACTCAGATACGAAAAAGCCCGCCTGTTTGCACAAGCGGGCTTCTCTGAATATGGCAAAGGTGCAGGGATTTGAACCCTGCATGACGGCGCTATAAACCCAGCAACCCTCAAAGCGGTGCCAAGCTAATCGCTATCATCAAAACTCAGATACGAAAAAGCCCGCCTGTTTACACAAGCGGGCTTCTCTGAATATGGCGGAGGAGCAGGGATTTGAACCCTGGATGGGCTATAAACCCATGCCGGTTTTCAAGACCGGTGCATTCAACCACTCTGCCACCCCTCCGGAACGGCGCAAATATTATAAGCTCCCTAAGCCGTTGTAAACCCTTATTTCTAAAAATATGTTCATATGCCCAAATCTCAGCCATCCGAAAGATTCAAACGGAACTCATATCGCACAATAAAAGCCGCTCCAGAATGGAGATTTACCATGCCGCTCCGTCACCCCTGTGGTAAAATCAGCTTATCTTTAAATGACTTTGAGCCACAATGAAGCCTAGCTTGATCCCGGCCGGGGCCCTTACCCCTCAATACTCCAATCTGCAGCTTCCCACATCGAGCCAACTGACAGATCTATTACTTGGACAGGAAAGAGTCATAGAGGCCTTTGGCCTGCTGCAAACTTTATCAGGACAACAACTTTTCCTGGCAGATTTCCAGGGTATCCACCGCGTTTGGCTATTTAAAGCCCTGAGCGCCCAGAGCAAGATGCCGATGCAATACTTGAGCGGTCGCATCACCCGGGCGCAGCTACTCGGCCATCAGGATAGTCAACAACAAAGGCAACCGGGTGCCCTCACAACGCCAGGAATACTCTTTATCTGCGCCGAATCCCTGTGGAAACGTGAGCCTTTATGGGAGCTATTATTAGATGCTATTGAAAAAGGTGGTTTCGAGCTTCAAGGGCAATGGCAGCCACTTCAAGCCAAAGTTGTATTGGTGGGCTCGAGTCTGCTCTACAGCGAACTCAGGTTCCACGAACGCAGATTTAGCGAGTTATTTGCCCTGCTTGGCGAACTGGTATTTGAAGTAGACCTGCAAAAAGTCGCTATCAATGACTATGTAGTCTGGTTGGCAGAACTGGCAAAACTCAGCCATTGTCAGTTGACAGAGTCGGCCTTACTGCCTCTGCTCAGATACAGTAGTCGCCTGACAGAGCATCAACAACGTTTGAGCCTCGCCAGCGCAGATTTGGCACAAGTGTTCGCTGAAGCTACTTTTTATAGCCAAGGACAAGCGCTGGATGCCAACGCCATTGAACATGCCCTGGCACAACGCCAACAACGGCATAACGCCCAAGAGCAGCAGTCGGCACAAAATCTTGATGACGCCTTCATCTATTTGCCAACTGAAGGCGCTATGGTGGGGCAAATTAACGGCCTGACTGTAATAGACACCTTGGATTATTGCTATGGCGAGCCGGCCAGGATAACGGCATCGGTGCACTATGGAGATGGTGAAGTCGCCGATATTGAACGGAAATCTGAGTTGGCGGGTAATATCCACGCCAAGGGAATGATGATCCTGTCCGCGTGTCTCTATCGGGTATTTGGCCGCGATGCACCCTTGCACCTCAATGCCAATATCGTATTTGAGCAATCCTATCAGGAAATTGATGGTGACAGCGCCTCTCTCGCCGAATACTGCAGCCTGATCTCGGCCATAACCGAACAGCCGATAGACCAAGGACTCGCGGTAACCGGCGCACTGGATCAGTTTGGTAATGTACAGGCAATTGGGGGCGTCAATGAGAAGATTGAAGGCTTCTTCAAACTCTGCGCGAGGCGCGGCTTGACCGGCAGCCAGGGAGTAATTATGCCCAAGTCCAATGTGCAGCAACTCAACCTGACACCCGATGTTATAACAGCGGTAGAACAAGGATTATTCCAGCTCTACGAAATCACTCATGTAGACCAAGCCGTCACTCTGCTGATGGGAATAAAAGCCGGGGAAGCCGACGAGGACAACAACTTCCCAGAGGACACGCTTTACGGCATGGTTCAACAACGACTGGACAGATTGGCAGGTAATCTTGATGAAGAACCAGGCTATTTTGCGAGGTTACTGGCAAGATTGCCATTTTTTAATCAATAACTAGCTGATCGGAGTTGTTTAGCTTACACCTGTTCGCTAATCTTGGCGGCACTTGAAGAAGGATGTGGTAACAACAATGACTAAAGTAAACAGTTTCAACAAAGAAGAACTTATCGCCTGTGGCCATGGTGAGATATTTGGCAAGAATTCCCCTCGCCTCCCCGTGGATAATATGTTGATGATTGACCGAGTTGTCACCATCAACGATAACGGCGGCACCTTCGGCAAAGGTGAAATTGTTGCAGAGCTGGATATCAATCCGGATCTCTGGTTCTTTGGCTGTCATTTTGTTGATGATCCTGTTATGCCTGGTTGCCTGGGGCTGGATGCCATGTGGCAACTGGTTGGTTTCTTCCTTGCCTGGGAAGGTGCGGTAGGTAAAGGCCGCGCGCTGGGGGTTGGTGAGGTTAAATTTACCGGTCAGGTACTTCCCGGCGCCAAGAAGGTAACTTATAGGCTGAATATCAAGCGCACCATACACCGTAAACTGGTGATGGGCATTGCCGATGCAACTTTGGAAGTAGATGGCCGCGAGATCTACTCGGCCACGGATCTGAAAGTAGGTGTGTTCAGCGATACTTCCACCTTCTAAAGTAGAGAATTCAAATAACAAGGTCGGCAATTGCCGACCTTGTTATTTTCAGAGATGCATAAAAATGCCCTCTTCTGAGAGGGCAATCTTGCTGAATTACTTACTGAACAGGCCGCTTATCCGGCCTTCTACCCCTTCGCGCCAACCTCCTAGCCACTGGGAGCGAGAATCAAGATTCGAATAAGGACAAAGCTCCTTGGAGCGGCCGCCGACACCGGCTTGGAATCCCTTCGAAAAGGCTCGGTCTAAACGATCTCGTTTTTGTCTCTTCATGCAAGCGTCCTCTGTACTATTTTACATAGAAGCATCAGCTTCACTTGCTATGAATAGAACTTTTCAACGCCGAGATCAATCAAAAAATCGCCAATTATAGCGAAGAAATTTTAAACTATTGAGATCCTGATTAAAAAAAATCGGCGCCTTTTAGGCGCCGATCTCACAGGCTTAAACCAAGCTTAAATTTTACGTCTGCGCCACCAGATAAGCGGCAGCAATGCCAACCAACCCAAACTGGCCGCACCGGAACGCTCAAACGGCTTATCAATATCACCGTCGTCCACCTGAGTACAGGCTTCCCCACTGCCACTGGGCTTAAGAACAACCATACGCGGCAGATAAGAAGTCACTGGCTGACCGTTGCCATTAAGCTCAAACAGCGGCTTGCCGTTTTCACCAATTACCAAATTACCTTTTTCATCAAACTGATAAGAAGGCTTACGGATAAAGGCAGTACCGACTATGGTGCCTTCCTCATTGATGCTGTTGGCTTCCACCACCACTATGTCAGTGTTGTAGGTCAGGGTTTTGCCTGAACCGTCCTCAACACTCACTTCATGACGTTTCCAGTTGCCTTCGGCATCTTTCTCATAGCCTTTTGATTCACAGGTCAGCAACTTATTGAGATTACTGAACTCACCGGACTCTTTATCAAACAGGAAGCCCACTTTCGGCCTTGGTTTATCTTTGTCATGGGTTGACTCAATATAACCCACAACCTGGCCCTTGTTGTTGATATCTCTGGGCTTGCTGGAGAGATCCGACATGGTGCTATAGAAATCATTGGGGGTAACCGGCTTGGTTTCCGGGGTGTTTGTATCGTAGATAAAGAACTTATCGCGGATATAACCTTGGATATATTTGTTGTAACTACCAACCAAAATCCCTGCATCATTGATGTCATAGGCAATGGAGTTGCGCACATCATCATCGACAACCGGGATCCAATGGTACTTGTATTCACCATTGGCATCTTTACTCCAGTAAGCCGCATCCATTCTCAGGTTGTCTGAATCGTTATAACGATAAACATGGGAGCGTCCGGCAACAACTCCAGAGTTGTTCAGCCCCAGCCCCTGCGCGGTAAAGGTATAGTCTGAATCACCGGGTGTCAGACCAAGCGGTAACTCGGTACCGGTAACCGCGCCGTTCTCGTATTGCCAAACATAGGCTCGCATTTGGTACTGAATATTGCGGGTATTATTGGCATTAGGGTACTTTTCCCTTTGCAGACAAACATCCAGCGGCAACGTGTTGTCGTCGCTGAGACAAATAGCCACTCTCTCTGCCCCATATTTGCTGATAGCAGTGCTGGCATAACCGGCAATTTGGTTTTTACTGTTGATCGCAGAAGCCATCGACCAACCACCGAGCTCCGCTGTTTTATCATCTTTGGTGTAAGTGGTATAAGGCGGCAACAGCGGCACTTCAGTACTGCTGTCTTTAACAAAACCGCGCTGCTCAAAGTCACGGTAATACCAGTACTCCTGCCCTTCGGTTTCCCCGGTATAGTCAACCTTCTTCTCTTTACCTGTCATGGCACCAACACGAATACCGGCATCATTGATGTCATAGAGGAAACTATCAACCGAGTTGACGCTTGTAGGATCGGCTGGATCCGTATCAGCCGGCGGTGTGCTACCGTTGATACTCTCAAAATTAGGCGTCCAGGGACTCACAGGATCGTTTTCCTGGGAGTTGAAGGTGAAATTATTGGCAATGATGGGTTTATTAATGGAATAAGTGATCTTTTCCTCGGGAGCGATACCATCTTCAATGTCGATGATACCGTCATCATTGTCTACATCCGAGGTGCTGAGCTTTTTCTTGCCCTTAGCCACAGCGATGGCTTCATTATTGGCATTAACGCCCATACCGTAACCGGTGCGAGTATCGGTCAGGTTACCTTTGAGATCATATTCATCCAGGTTAACGACTTCATAGACAGGAGCCGCCTGCGATACCTGTAATACACTGATAACCCCCATGGCCACCAATGACAGCGCACTATTCAACTTCATTAATTTGATTCCCATTATAATTTTGTGCTCACTTCATTGACTCGAGTTCTTCCCAACGCTCGAAGTAAGCCTCCAGTTGCTGTTCTTTCTCTGCCAACTGTTGCAATTCGCTGCTCACAATAGTTTGATCCTGCGAATAAAAGTCCGGCTGATTGACGCGCTCCTGCAGCTGTTCCAGCTCCTGCTCCAGTGTTTCCATCAAGGCAGGTAAAGCATCCAACTCACGTTGAAGCTTATAGGAAAGCTTTTTGGCTGTCTTGGGTTCTGCAGTTTTTTGCGGCGCAACCTCCTGTTTGACAGGCTTAGCCGCCTCAGGTTCCTCAGCATCGCGATAGAAACGTGCCCCTTGGGCAACCGCATCCTGATAGCCGCCGACATATTCACTCCAACGGCCATTGCCGCTGAACCACCAGGAACTGGTGACTGTATTATCAATAAAGGCCCGGTCATGGCTGACAAGCAACAAAGTGCCTTCATATTCAGTGAGCAGAGACTCTAGCAATTCCAGTGTCTCTATATCAAGATCATTTGTCGGTTCATCGAGAATGATAAGGTTGGCCGGCCTAAGCAGCAACCTGGCCAGCAGCAAACGGTTCTTCTCACCGCCACTGAGCGCCTTGACCGGTGTGCGGGCACGCATGGGCGAAAACAAAAAGTCCTGCAGATAACTGAGGATATGCCTGTCTTTGCCGTTAACAGTAACAGTGCTCTTACCCTCGCCGACGTTCTCTTCAACCGTCTTTTCCGGATCCAAGGCTTCGCGGTATTGGTCAAAGTAGGCGACTTCCAGCTTGGTGCCCGTCTTGATTTCACCACTCTGCGGCGCCAACTGACCGATCAACAACTTGATAAGCGTGGATTTACCGCAACCGTTGGGGCCAATCAGCGCGATGCGATCGCCGCGCATCACATTGGTGGAAAAGTCCCGCACCAGGTCCTTATCTGCCAGGTTGTAATCGAGATCCCGCACCTCAAACACCAACTTGCCGCTGCGCTCGGCGTCGGAGACCTGCATTCTGGCATTGCCCTGACGCTCCAGGCGGGCCCGGCGCTCCATTCTCAAGGCCTTGAGGGCCCTCACCCGACCTTCATTACGGGTACGGCGAGCCTTGATCCCCTGTCGGATCCACACCTCTTCCTCGGCGAGTTTTTTGTCGAAATGCGCGTTTTGCTCAGCCTCAACCCTGAGCCACTCCTGCTTACCATCAAGATAGCTCTGGTAATCACCGGGCCAGGAGGTAACCACTCCGCGATCCAAATCGACTATGCGGGTGGCAATCTTTTGAATAAAGCCACGGTCGTGACTGATAAAGGCGATGGCGCCCTTATATCCCAACAGAAACTGTTCCAGCCATTCTATGGTGTCGATATCCAGGTGGTTGGTTGGCTCATCGAGCAGTAACAAATCTGGCTCGCTCACCAAAGCTCTGGCCAAGGCGACTTTACGTTGCCAACCGCCAGAGAGTTCAGACAGAGGTTTATCCGGGTCCAACCCCAGCAACCGGCAGTTTTGCTGAATACGGTTGTCGAGCTGCCAACCATCGAAGTGATCCAGCTTGGATTGCAACCGCTCGAGGTTTTTCAGCATTTTCTCGAGCGCTTCACCCTGGGCCTTGGCCATAGACTGCGACAGCTGATGGTATTCTTCGAGCAGTTGGCCCACATCTGCAAGACCGGCGGCAATATAGGAATAAACAGTGCCCTGCTCCGCTTTGGGTGGATCCTGTTGCAGGCGACTGACTTTCACATCGGTGGCGATATTGAACTCACCATCATCGAGCAGGACTTCTCCTGCCAACACCTTCAATAGGCTGGATTTGCCGGCGCCATTACGGCCAACAATACAGACCCGCTCGCCGGCTTCAATACTGAAATCTGCCTGCTGTAGCAGAGGGGTATAACCATAGGCAAGCGAGCCATTATTGATACGAACCAGACTCACATTATGCTCCTGTAAAGCGTTTTACTTGCTGTTCATCAAAGGGCCAACAGAGTTCTTCACCCTGGCAATTGGCCAACACAGGAATAAGCACGCCATAGCGCTCGGCAAGCGTTTCTTGCTCGCAAATATCCTGGGTGCGATAACGAATATTAAGGCCATCGAGCAAAGCCATGGCCAACTCACACAGATGGCAACCATCTGTGTGGTATAGGGTCAATGGCGTCTCAGGCATGGGTGATCAACCAAGTATTATGAATATGCGGATTGCGCTTGTAATCCATTGGCAACATCTGGGCATCCATATTGGTGACTGACATACCCTGAGCCGCCATGGCTTCGATATCCATTTTGAACTTACGTTTATTGTTGGAAAAGATTATCTCTCCGCCAGGATTGAGCAGTTTGAACAGATCAGACAATAACTTGACGTGATCACGCTGCACATCGAATGAGTCTTCCATCCGTTTGGAGTTGGAGAAGGTTGGCGGATCGATAAAGATAAGATCGAACTTGCGGTCACAATCGCGGATCCATTGCAGGCAATCGCCCTGCTCGAAACGGTACTGTTTGCCAATCAAACCATTGAGCACAAAGTTATCCTTGGCCCAGTTAAGGTAAGTGTTGGACATATCCACAGTCGTGACCGACTTGGCACCGCCAAGCCCGGCGTGCACCGACGCGGTTCCCGTATAGGCGAACAGGTTGAGTACATCACGGCCGTTGGCTTTACTGCCCACCAGTTTGCGAATAAGCCGGTGATCGAGAAACAACCCGGTATCCAGATAGTCGGTCAGGTTGAGTTTGAAACGGGCACCATATTCCTGGGTAACCAGCTCCAGCTTTTCTTTGTCGAGCCGCTGGTACTGATTTGTACCCTTCTGCCGCTCGCGGGTCTTGAGGATGATCTTGTCCGGCTCAACACCTATGGCGCCGGGCAAAGACAGAAGCACATCGGTCAAACGTCGCTTGCTGACGGCTTCAGGTATGCTGGCAGGCGCTGCATACTCTTGAATCACCACATAATCCAGATACTTGTCGATAGCGACATTATATTCAGGAATATCTGCGTCATAGAGGCGATAACTGTCGATCCCCTCTTTACGGGCCCACTTATCCAATTGTTTCAGATTCTTTTTCACCCGGTTGGCAAAGGCACTGGCGATCTCACTGACCTCAGCCCCCGACTGCTCGGCTGCCACCGCCGCCCTGCGGGTAGAATTGGCATGCAGGGTATAGAGGTTAAAGGCGCACTCAAGTGCCCCGTTGAACATCTTCATCTGCTTGTCGGCCTTGAGCTTAAGCGATGAGATCAATTCGATATCACTGCAAAGCAAGGCCACTTGCCAACCACCAAACTCACGCTTGAGCTTGTCGCCAAACTGATAGTAAAGCTGCAACAAGGAGGAGACATTGCCCAAACGCTCGCCATAAGGCGGGTTGGAGATCAATAAGCCTTTGTCCAGCGGTGGCGTGATATTGAGAGCATTGGCAACACTGAACTCGATCAGATCACTGACACCGGCGCTCTTGGCATTACGTTTGGCCAGCGCCACCATGCGCGAGTCTATGTCCGAGCCGAAGAACTTCACTTCACAACGGTTCTTGCCTATGCTGGCGCGCGCTTTGGCTTCCTCGACTATGCTTTGCCAAAGTTTGGCGTCATGGCGATGCCAGTGCTCAAAGCCAAAGCGACTGCGTTGCAGTCCGGGGGCCATATCGGCCGCTATCATAGCCGCCTCAATCAACACAGTGCCACTGCCACAAAATGGATCCAGCAAAGGCGTTTGTTTATCCCATTGGGCGCGGGCCAACATGTTGGCAGCGAGATTCTCTTTCAATGGCGCCTCACCGGTACCGCTGCGATAACCACGTTGATGCAGCGCCGGCCCGGAGAAGTTCAGCGCTATGGTTACCTGGCCGTTACGGTAGTGAGCATCGATTTTGAAGTCGGCATCAACACGTTGCACATTGGGACGGTTAAGATCATCTTCGCGGAAACGATCCACCACAGCATCTTTAATCTTGAGGGCCCCGAACTGGGTGTTCTTGATAAAACCGCCCATGCCGTGAAAGTCGATACTAAAGGTACAACGGTTGTCAAAGTGGCTCGGCCAGTCGATACAGAAAGCAGCATTATAAAGCTGTTCTGCTGAGTCACAGGGCCCGCGATGCAATATAAGAAGAATACGGCTTGCCAATCTGGTCCAAAGAGTAATGCGGTATGCCTGCTCCAGTGGACAGGAAAAATAGACCCCGGCCAAACTTTCCTTGACCTCAAGCGCACCGAACTCGCGCAGTTCCTGCGCCAAAGCATATTCAAACCCCTTGGGGGCCGCCGCAAAAAAATTCAACATGAACTAACCAGATAGCAAAGCAAAAATGAATGGCGCATTATAACCATTGATCCAGGCAAAAGATAAAAACTTCCGTTTTCAGTACCGCTTTTCTTTCTCAACCACAGCAAAATTGTTTGAGTTGTAATCAACGGGTTTAATCTCCACGCACAGATGAATCAAATTTGAACACTCAATGGCATTTTGATGATTTGTCCTTGCATTGCCGCGCCTTGGTCGCTATAGTCCACCCCGCTTTGAAGGACGCCGGATGGAACAGCATGGTAACAAGCCGGGCTCAATTCTCTATAAGAGCCTCGAAGGTTGTCGGTTCATAATCCAGCACCGTAAGCAAATTCCTTAATGATGAATTCAAACTGATTAGTACAAATCGGACGCGGGATGGAGCAGCATGGTAGCTCGTCGGGCTCATAACCCGAAGGTCGTCGGTTCAAATCCGGCTCCCGCAACCAATTTCTAATTCCTTAATTATGAATTCAAACTGATTAACACAATTCGGACGCGGGATGGAGCAGCATGGTAGCTCGTCGGGCTCATAACCCGAAGGTCGTCGGTTCAAATCCGGCTCCCGCAACCAATTTCTAATTCCTTAATGATGAATTCAAACTGATTAGCACAAATCGGACGCGGGATGGAGCAGCATGGTAGCTCGTCGGGCTCAGTTCTTTACAAGAGCCTCGAAGGTCGTCGGTTCAAATCCGGCACCACAACCAATTCCCTAATTCCTTCATGCAGCATGGTAGCTCGTCGGACTCAGTTCTTTATAAAAGCCTCGAAGGTCGTCGGTTCAAATCCGGCTCCCGCAACCAATTTCTAATTCCTTCATCCAGCATGGTAGCTCGTCGGGCTCAGTTCTTTACAAGAGCCTCGAAGGTCGTGGGTTCAAATCCGGCTCCCGCAACCAATTTCTAATTCCTTCATACAGCATGGTAGCTCGTCGGGCTCAGCCTTTCCCCTAAATTAATACCAATCTCTTGATGAGATTTTCCAGCTTTTGCTGCTTGGCATACGCAACAGGCGGCATATAGTTCGGTGAACTATGAGGGCGAACATGGTCGTAGTGTTCACGCCATAGCTCGATTTAGTATCAAGCCCCGCCCAAGGTTCTGAACCAGTGCTGATTCAGACATTCATTTCGGAATTTGCCATTCAGACTTTCCACAAATTGGTAAGTAGGGGCCGGGGAAGCTATTTCGAGTCGATTCCCCGACATGCTGAAATGAACAAAACCACCGTCACCTCAGGGGGTCAAATTCCCAACTTTCTGAACAGATCATCAGTGTCATCATCGACATTTGCCGCTTTCACCCAAGGAGATTCAGGAGCTTTACTCTGTGACTGTTGACTGCCATGGCGAGCTAGTAGCAGATCAGGATCAAATTCTTCATCGGTTTCAAACTCTGCCAGACGAATAAACTCTGTCTTGTCCATAGCAAATTCAAGATAAAATATATGGTTATTTTCTGTTTTGAAGGACACTCTACGAGCAATGGGCTCGTCCAAGTTGGCATCAATCGATATCGTCAGTTCCTTGTTTATAGTCAGCATCTTTGGCTGGCTTTGGCTAATAGAAGTTTGCAGCTCCTTGGATACCTTGCCGATAAAATCCCCCAGCATCTGATTCATCAACTCACCCATTACATCACCCACCTCATCTGAGGTATGGGAGAAAGCTAACTCTTCCTCCGGCATGCCCATATGCAGCATGTAGCGGCGATAGATTTCCAACGCGGCGGCCGCTGAAAAGTTAATCACCACCAGGCCGGAAAAACCGCCATCAAAGATAGAGAAACAACCGAGATCCGGCTTAAGCCGAGTGCGGGTAATACGCTGTACGACTCCAGCATGAGACAAAGAACTTGCTGTAGTGGCTGATAAGACATGGATCACAGAATGACAAAGCTTCAGTAAAATATCGTCTGAACTAATGACTTGAGGTGTATTCATGAAAAGAGACCAATAATAGACATAGGGTTAATCTTGAGCCCTTCAGGCAAAAAAATCAAAATAAAAACAATTAATTAGACCCCCAAGGTTAACTAAAGTGACTTAGCACGGCTTAAGTTTCTGATATTTGAGCCGATATCCTCTGTGCAGCATTGAGAGCAGCGAAGCAAGGAGCTCTTTTTAGGCTTGATATAAGCTGAACAATGAGCCCGATCAACAAAGCAATACACACAAGGTAAAAAGGTTTCACTTGGTTTTTCCATCGCGTTATAGTCGCTGCCAACTACCTAATAAGAAATAACAAAGGAGTACAAAATGGCATTACTCAGGAAGCTCACCATTCTTCAGCGCCTTATCCTTATGTTGGTTCTGGCCGCAATAGGCACCCTGTGTTTCGCCAGTTTTTCCATCAAAGAACAGTATGATAATCTGATAACTCAAAAATGGCTGCAAAATGATGCCCAACTGAACACAGCCCTGTCTGTAGTTGCCGCACATCGCACTCAGACACAGGCGGGTAAACTGACTCTCGAAGAGGCTCAACAAGAGTCAGCTGCCTTGGTGGGCCAGATGCGTTATGGCCGTGAAGGTTACTTTATTCTGCTCTCAGATCAGGGAAAAATCATCGCCCACGGCGCTGAGCCGTCGCTGGTGGGCCAAGCCATTGCCGATTATCGTATCAAGGATGGCAGCAATCCGCTGGCCCAGCTACAACAACAAGCCAAGGCCAATGGCACAGGCAAACTCAGCTATGAGATCCGCAACCCAGCCAGTGGTAATAGCGAAGAAAAGCTCACCGAATCCAGATATGACAAAGATTGGGGCTGGACTCTGCTCACCGGCACATATATCAGCGATGTCAACGCCACAATGAAGTCAGTCTCAATCGATTATCTGATCATTATGATGTTGATTTCAGCGCCGATTTTCATCTTCTTTCTGGTGCTCAATCAATCCATTACCGCGCCACTCAAGACCGCCATCGCCGCAATGGAGGATATTGCCCAAGGTGAAGGCGATCTCAGTAAAAGGCTCGAAGGTCAAGGCCGTGATGAAGTAGCAGCACTCGCCCGTGCCTTTAACAGTTTTGTAGAGAAGATAGGTAGAACCGTCAGCGAATTGCAGCCACTTGGTGCATCACTTGGCGAGGACGCCGAGCACCTGACAGTCGCAGTCAAAGAGTCCAACCACAGCGCCGATAACATCCACAGGGAAACCGCCAGCGTGGCCACCGCCGTGAATCAGATGCTGGCAACCACCCAGGAGATGGCCAACAATACCCAGCAGGCTGCCGATGCTGCTTCCAGCGTCAAACAACAAGCCCTCAGCGGTAAAGAGACCATGGATGCGACACTGGCAAACTGCCAGGAGCTGGTGCGCGAACTGCAGGCCGCTGAAAACCTTACCGAAACCTTGGGTCAGGCTTCAGGCAGAATTGGCGGCATTCTCGATGTGATCCGAACCATTGCTGAACAAACCAACCTTTTGGCACTCAACGCCGCCATCGAAGCCGCCCGCGCCGGTACTCACGGCCGCGGCTTTGCAGTAGTGGCCGATGAAGTGCGCGCCCTTGCCAACCGCACTCAGGACTCCACCAACGAAATTCACAAGCTGATCAGTGAAATTCAATCCGGTGTCAGCGCCGTTATGGAGAGTAACAGCCAAACACAGAGCCAATCCTCCGAGCTGCAAAAACAAGCCGAAGCGGCAGGCTCTGCCATGGATCAAATCCTTTCCCTGGTAGCACAGATAAGCGATATGAATACCCAACTTGCTAGCGCTACCGAAGAGCAATCTTTGGTGACCGAAGAGATCAATCGCAATGTCAGCACCATTTCCGAGCTGACTCAAGTTTCAGTGCAAGCCAATGCCAGCAACCAAAGCGCGGCAATGTCGCTTGAGCAAATCAGCCAGAACATGCGCCGCACTCTGGGGCAATTCAAGATCTAACATCTCGAGGGGCAGAACGTATTCTGCCCCTTTCTTATTGTGATAAACTAAGAAAGGTCCTCGTGGCACTCTGGTTTGCACAGCAATTGGCGTTCAAGGCATCTGACTGAAGGCATGCCGGGGCCTGTCGAAGTTGGATAACGAGAGAGCCGGTTGCTGCGAAAGCCCCCAAGGGCGTGGCTTACAGGCCTGCCCACTGTGTTCTGCTTCTTGCAAAGGACGAGGGCCATTTTGCTGCGAACCAGGCCTTACATCCAGGCCTGTAAGCCGACGCAGAGCACACATGGAACTTTTTCTACCTTCCCGGAGTTTGCCGTACCCGGCAGGTGATACCGCAGCGGCGCCCATAGGTCGCCCGGGCGAGAAAAGAGGTATTGGCTTTGCGCATGACATTGGCGGTCTATCCGCAGCTATTCACTATCCACAGTTTCAGCTCAGATACCCAGGTTCCGGCTGAGGTACTGAGCCAGCCGCTGTTTTTTATCGCCAAAACCCGCGAGGAACTTTCGGTTGTCGTCGATTGTAAACTGGAGCTCGATAGCCTGGAGCAGGAAGAAGACTGGCGTTGTCTTGAGCTTTTAGGGCCGCTCGGCTTTTCAATGACGGGTATCATGGCCAGAGTCTCTGCTACTCTCGCCGATGCCCATGTGAGTATTTTTACTGTTTCAACCTTCGATACCGACTATATACTGCTGAAGAAAGATAAGTTGGATACCGCCATTCGCGCCCTCAGAAAGCAGCAATATCAGGTTATTGAATATGGCAATTGACGGCTTGGTCGCCGGAGTATTGCAAAACGTCAGCCGTTACCGGATATTATTCAGTTAATTACATGAGTCAAAGAAGTCTATGTACGAAAAAACCGTCACTATTACCGCCAAACACGGGATCCATACCCGCCCTGCCGCACTGCTGGTAAAAGAGGCGAAACAGTACGATTGTGATGTGATGGTTGAGTGCCAGGGCAAACAAGCCAGTGCCAAGAGTCTGTTCAAGTTGCAGACACTGGGGCTCTATCAAGGCGTGTCTGTCAGAGTATTTGCCGAAGGTGAACAAGCTCGCGAAGCCGTTGAACGGGTGTCGGAACTGTTGATCACCTTAAGTTGAGAGGAACACAGATGCGCCTCGCCGGAATTGCAGTCTCATCGGGTATCGCCTTCGGAGAAGCGGTAGTCTACAACCCCTTTGACAACAGCATGGACTACCGCCTGCTGCCACTTGCCAAAATCCCCCAAGAGCTGAATAAGCTCACCCAGGCATTGCAGCGCTTGTGCCAGCAGTTACAAACCAGCCTGGATAAACTGACCGAAGATTCAGACAACTTCCAATTGGTGGAAGCCGATCTGCTGTTGCTGGAAGATGCCGAACTTGTTCAACAAATTCGCGAGTCCATCAGTGGGCTGCAGTTTTCGGCGACCGCGGCAGTAGAGCGGGTCTTTGCCCACCAGGCCAGTGAACTTGAAGCGTTGGAAGACCCTTATCTAGCAAACCGGGCCCAGGACGTACGTTGCCTCGGCAGACGACTTATCAGTAGTATCAACGGCGCCGATGCCGATGGCCTGGATAAACTCAAGCATGACTCCATCTTGTTGGCCCAGGATCTGACACCGGCGGAATTTGCCCTATTGCCCCTTGAACATATCAAAGGCATCATACTGAAAACCGGTGGCCTCACCAGTCACACTGCTATCTTGGCCCGTGCTGCCGGCATCCCCGCCCTGCTTTCCTGCAACTATCAAGCAGGCAATATCAATGCCGGCGATCAGCTCATTCTGGATGCCAACCAAGGTGCCTTGTTTGTTCGCCCTGAGCAAACCGAAGTCACAGAGCTTAAGCAGAGATTTGAGCGCGAGCAGGCAAGACGCAGCGCACTGGAGCAATACCGGGACAGGCAGACCCAGACCCAGGACGGCAAACGCATAAGCCTAATGGCCAACGTGGGTAACCTCAATGAGATCTCTCGCCTGCCCCAGGTCGGTGCAGAAGGAATAGGCCTGTTTCGTACCGAATTCATGCTGATGGATGTCAGTTGCATTCCAGATGAAAAGGCTCAGTACAACCTCTATTGCGATGCCCTGCAGCTGCTCAATGGCCAGCCCTTTACTATACGTACACTGGATATAGGTGCTGACAAGGAACTGCCTTGCCTGGATCAGGCAATCGAAGACAATCCAGCACTTGGCATGCGCGGCCTGCGCTACACCCTTAAACATCCTGAAATCCTGCAGACACAGCTACGGGCCGTATTGCGCGCCGCCAATCATGGCCCGGTTCGGCTGATGTTGCCCATGGTTAATCAGGTTGAAGAGTTGGATGCCGTCCTGGATATGCTGGAGCACTGCAAACAGCAGCTCAGCGAGGCCGAGAAAGGCTATGGAGACATCAGCCTCGGCATAGTGGTGGAAACCCCTGCCGCGGTTATGAACCTGCCAACGCTGCTGCCAAAGCTGGACTTTATCAGCATAGGGACCAATGACTTGACGCAATATGCCATGGCGGCGGATAGGACCAACCCTGAATTAACCCGGGATTATCCCTCATTTTCACCGGCGATCCTCAGGCTGATTGCCATGACAATAGCAGATGCCAAAGCGGCCGGCATCAGGGTCTCTTTGTGCGGAGAGCTGGCAGGCGATCCGCGCATTGCGCCAATACTGATGGGTATGGGGCTGGACGAGTTGTCGGTCAACCCCGGCTCTGTGCTGGAAGTCAAAGCGGCGCTGTGCGAGGGTAACTTCAGTCAATTTGCAAAGCAGGCCCAAAAAGCACTCACCTGCACTCGATTGTCTGAATTGACATCCTTGATCTCCCTCTGTCATTAAGGCAGTTAATTCAGTATGCTAAGCAAAAATCCCCTTCCCCAACCTGAACGTTGTCGAGGGACTGTTTAACCGGAAACCAAAAACAAAAAGGACAAAACAACCCATGGGATTTTTAAGCCGGATCCGCCGCATGGTATCGGGGCAGCCCACCATAGAAGGCGGTATTAAAGTTTATGCCCCTATCAGTGGCGATATTGTTGCCATTGAAAAAGTCCCGGATGTGGTCTTCGCCGAAAAAATTGTCGGTGATGGCATTGCCATAGAACCCAAAGGCCAATTTATGCTGGCGCCGATTGACGGTACCATAGGCAAAATTTTTGAAACCAACCATGCCTTCAGCATAGAGTCGCCCCAAGGGTTGGAACTGTTTGTTCACTTCGGCGTTGGTACCATAGAGCTCAGAGGCAAAGGCTTCAAACGCTTGGCACAGGAAGGTCAAGACGTTAAAGCCGGCGAACCTATACTGGAGTTTGACCTCGAGTTTCTCAAAGATCAGGTCAACAGCCTGCTCACCCCTGTGGTGCTGGCTAATATGGAAGACGTAAAGTACCTGGAAAAACGCCAGGGTAGCGTCAGCGCCGGCAAAGATGTGATATTTACGGTTCAAGTCTGAGATAATCCCCAATAATACTCAAATGCATTATTTGACATAGTGCATTTGAGTACAGCTCAGCGTGGTAGTGTTCATAAATCTGTGTCATTTGAGTAATATACACCCAAAAGGATATTCAAATGACCAAACCTACATTCGACATGGAAGCCGCCATTGAAGCTCTGCGTGCAGGTAAAGACCTGACCGGCAAAGATGGTATTCTCACCCCACTCATTAAACAGCTTACTGAAGCGGCCCTCAATGTTGAGCTCGACCAACATCTTGAAGATAAGCAGCCTGGTAATCGCAGAAATGGCAAGACCAGTAAGACACTGAAGACCGCTACCGGTAGCTTTGAGCTGCATACTCCGCGTGACCGAGATGGCACCTTCGAGCCTCAGGTTGTAAAAAAGAACCAGACATACCTGACCGATGAGATGGAGCGGAAAATCATTGCGCTATTTTCACTGGGCACAAGTTATCAGGATATTCGTGCCCATATCGCCGATATCTACGGCATTGAAGTCCCCAATGGCACCATCAGCGCCATTACTGATAAACTGCTACCTGAGCTTCAGGCTTGGCGTGAACGTGATTTAGAAGCCCTGTATCCCATCCTCTGGCTTGATGCTATTCACTATAAAATCAAAGAGAATGGCCGCTTTGTCAGCAAAGCTGTGTACACCATTCTGGCGCTCAATGTAGAAGGAAAAAAGGAGCTGTTGGGCTTGTATATCTCAGACACTGAAGGTGCACATCAGTGGCTAAGTATACTAACCGATCTTCATAGTCGCGGTATTAAAGACATCCTGATTGCCTGTGTTGATGGCCTTAAAGGCTTCCCTGAAGCCATTGAAACCATTTACCCACATACAGAGGTGCAGTCATGCATCATTCATCAAATTCGTAACTCAATGAAATACGTAGCGTCTAAAAACCAGAAGGCGTTTATGGCTGATTTAAAGTGTGTCTATAAAGCCACAACCCTCAATGCAGCTGAGATGGCGCTGGACGAGCTGGAAGCCAAATGGGGCGACAAATATCCTGTGGTCATCAAGTCCTGGCGCAACAAGTGGGCGCTGTTATCGACCTATTTTAAGTACCCGGAATACGTGCGTAAGGCTATCTACACCACGAACGCGGTTGAGGCCGTACATCGTCAGTTTCGTAAACTGACGAAAACCAAGGGTGGTTTTGCCAACGAGAACAGTTTACTCAAACTGCTCTACGCCGGTATATTGAAGGCTCAGGAGCGGTGGTCACA
>NZ_JBKORF010000046.1:2563-2722 GCF_047314685.1 Shewanella sp. BJSY2023SW001 | reverse complement strand
TTCTCATTGAGACCGAACTCAACAAAGGTGATGGTCAGTCCAGATATTCTAGACTTCGCGGACTGACAACGGCGTTTTAGTGCCTTCGCCTGAGCGACTTCCGGCAAGTAATGGTTATCCCGAATTCGATTGCGATTTACTTCCCGGCTGATTGTGCTG
>NZ_JBKORF010000046.1:0-2557 GCF_047314685.1 Shewanella sp. BJSY2023SW001 | reverse complement strand
ACTTTCAGACGTTTTCCTATCTCCCGATAACTGAAACCCTCGCGTAAATAGGCCTCAATCTGGTATCGTTGTCCCTCGATCAACTGCTTGTAATTCATGGTAACTACTCATGTTTGTTTGGCGACTACAGAGTATCACCAACAGGCAGTTGATCTCTCCTCACCGTTTAACCATGAGTGGTGCACTTATTATCTGAATTCGGGCCCCCTTAAAAAACGGTTTGGAGTTAATGGGGGAGGGGATAGCTTTAATCATGAAGTTTGATGGTGGCGATATGTATGTTAAACCACATAAAGTTATGAAATATAATAGAAGTGATACTCTGTTTTGTGGATTTGATAACTCTATTGATGGATGGGGGGGGAGGAGTATAGATGTTGGGAATAAGAAGGAGAGTTTGCTGAAAAGCAGCCGTTTTTCAGACAACTGTTACAACTTGTATTTCAAGCTGCCTGAAAAGATCAAGGATGCTGATTTTGCCCTCGACTTCTCGGAGTCTCTTTTGCCATTGAATAGTAAGGTTGTTTATTTCCATAAAAAGCTGATTAAGTGGACTTCATCGAACTAAATGGTGACAGATTTAAAAATTTTCTATTCTTCCTTGCATAGTCGATCAATATTATTCCTTGGGCTAGAGAATCACCGTTATTATTTGACTAATCAGGAATGAGGGCCATAATGCGAAATATATTTCTGACTATGTGTTTTCTTATGGGATATTGGTTACAAGGATGTGCCTATTATGTCTATGATACTCATACCGCTTATGGCCTGAACAGGGTTGATACGGAGGAGTACTTAGGGCCAATAGATACCGGCTACGACTCTCCGATCACCAGCCCGGTACTTAGTTTTGATAATGGTGTGCAAGTTAAGTTCATGATCCCTGGTATATATAATCATCCACGAAAGAAAACGGGTATTGACTATCTGGATGATATTAACATAGAGATTTTTATAACATCACGAAAAGCAGGGGTTTCTCTGGATGTACAAAATATGGTGTTGGACCAGTATCGAACCGGCAGAAAGACTCCCCTTCGATTCCTAGAGAAGAAACGTTACCCAAGTTTGGAGAAAGGGAAGGAAGGGGTATTAGTTTGTAGATATTCTGATTCCGAAGAGGCTTTCTCTGATTTTTATCAAGGGGAGCGTATCGAGTTGCCCTATCGAGAGACAGGCTTAAGACTGGTCAAAGTCGGAATGCTAAGGGTAGACCCTGATATACTCTGTGGTGAATTAGTTGCTATGAATATCAATTTTGTCGGGGATGATGGATACTTCACTATTAATCTGCCATTTATAGATGATTCAGGGAGAAAGGAGTATACGGTGTATTTTTATCCGGTGGGAATACGATACACTATGAAGTAAACCATTATGATTTAGTTTTAGGTAATTAGTTGAGGGTGTTCAAAATTCTGTGTCACGTTAAAAATCACAGATCGATGTGAGCATCCAGTCGTCCTTCAAAATGGATGGACAGCTGAGATAGCGTTAAATTCCAGTTTTGAATCGGGTGTGACCACCGCTCCTGAGCCTTCAATATACCGGCGTAGAGCAGTTTGAGTAAACTGTTCTCGTTGGCAAAACCACCCTTGGTTTTCGTCAGTTTACGAAACTGACGATGTACGGCCTCAACCGCGTTCGTGGTGTAGATAGCCTTACGCACGTATTCCGGGTACTTAAAATAGGTCGATAACAGCGCCCACTTGTTGCGCCAGGACTTGATGACCACAGGATATTTGTCGCCCCATTTGGCTTCCAGCTCGTCCAGCGCCATCTCAGCTGCATTGAGGGTTGTGGCTTTATAGACACACTTTAAATCAGCCATAAACGCCTTCTGGTTTTTAGACGCTACGTATTTCATTGAGTTACGAATTTGATGAATGATGCATGACTGCACCTCTGTATGTGGGTAAATGGTTTCAATGGCTTCAGGGAAGCCTTTAAGGCCATCAACACAGGCAATCAGGATGTCTTTAATACCGCGACTATGAAGATCGGTTAGTATACTTAGCCACTGATGTGCACCTTCAGTGTCTGAGATATACAAGCCCAACAGCTCCTTTTTTCCTTCTACATTGAGCGCCAGAATGGTGTACACAGCTTTGCTGACAAAGCGGCCATTCTCTTTGATTTTATAGTGAATAGCATCAAGCCAGAGGATGGGATACAGGGCTTCTAAATCACGTTCACGCCAAGCCTGAAGCTCAGGTAGCAGTTTATCAGTAATGGCGCTGATGGTGCCATTGGGGACTTCAATGCCGTAGATATCGGCGATATGGGCACGAATATCCTGATAACTTGTGCCCAGTGAAAATAGCGCAATGATTTTCCGCTCCATCTCATCGGTCAGGTATGTCTGGTTCTTTTTTACAACCTGAGGCTCGAAGGTGCCATCTCGGTCACGCGGAGTATGCAGCTCAAAGCTACCGGTAGCGGTCTTCAGTGTCTTACTGGTCTTGCCATTTCTGCGATTACCAGGCTGCTTATCTTCAAGATGTTGGTCGAGCTCAACATTGAGGGCCGCTTCAGTAAGCTGTTTAATGAGTGG
>NZ_JBKORF010000045.1:0-8836 GCF_047314685.1 Shewanella sp. BJSY2023SW001 | reverse complement strand
TTCTGTGACCACGAACAGGTCGCAGAAAAGCTTAAAACGGATGTCTACTTCGCTAACCCTTATTCGTCCTGGGAACGCGGACTGAATGAAAACTTCAACGGTTTGCTGCGGCAATACATACGGAAAGGCACCGATTTGCGGACGGTAACAGATAGGCAAATTAGTGAGATTGAACGGGCATTAAATGCCAGACCGAGAAAGTGCCTCGGCTTCAGGCAACCTATTGCGGTATTCAATGAATTACGCAAGGCAGCCTAATTTAGCGAGTGGTGCACTTCGGAGTTGAATTCGCGGTCAGTTATGTCGCCAGTTCCAGCAAAGATTCTATGCTATTTCTTTCAATGCTGAAATTGCTCAAAAGACAGTACAGACGAGCCCAAACGATTACGCTCATTATCGATAACTACATCATCCACAAGAGTAAAAAGACTCAAGCTTGGCTCAAGTAAAACCCAAAGTTTATCTTGTTGTTTCAGCCAGTTTACTCACCTTGGGTCAACAAAATAGAGCAGTTGTGGCACGCACTACATGAAACCGTTACCCGAAACCATCAGTGCAAAAACATCTGGAAGTTGATGGAGCGGGTTAAGTATTTTATGGACCATGCTTCACCATTCCCTGGTGGCGGGCATGGTCTCATGAAAGTGGAGCACAATTAGGATCACTTATTTAGTTTTGATTTCTGTTCTTGTTCAATCATCTCCAAGCTACGCGAACGATTGGATGGAACAGCTCAAGCGTGTTTATGCCTGGAGAGAAGTCTCCGTACTTTGTCACGCCAAAGCACCAACATACCAGGATGATTGGAACAAGATGAAGCTCATTCAAGATAAGCAGATCATCATTTGGCAACGTATGATTAGGGATGGGCTCAGAGCGGCCTTGGCCCCAGAGCAAAGAGCAACGTTTTGGTTTGAACAACTGGAAATCCTTGCCCAGGTCTGGGCACCAACACAAGTGAGAGGGATGGATTGCGGCCCAAGTGATATAGAGTTTGTGGGAAAGCGAATGATGGCTGATCCGACATTCGCAAGTGCATTAGATATGGTTGTTCAGGAAAGCAAGGGACGATAGGAAAGGGAGATTAGGCCCTTTAGAAGGGGGCCAACCCCTTCTTTTCGTTATTAAACGGTAGATCTGATAAAAAGTGCTCGCAGTTTTTAATCCCATAGAGTCTATCTGTCATGACGAGTCCGTTTCTCTATATTGCTTATAGTTCGTGATTGTCAGCGAGTATAACAAAGGCTAAACCGATGAAAAGGGCTATCTTGATGGGGAATTTACAGTAACCGGCTCTCTGCATTATCCAACTTCAATAGGCCCGGCATGGCTTCAGTCAGATGCCTTGAACGCCAATTGCTGTGCAAGCCACTCTTTACCTCAAGAGAGTGCTACGAGGACTTATTCGCACCTTCCTTAGTTTTGTTCATTTTGGGCATGCGTTTAATGGAGAAAATTTCGTCAAAGGTTTTTATGGGAATTAATTTCGCAATCTTATATTAACCCCGATTTAACACTAGGCTGTCCTGTACGTCAGCAACCTTATTGAATGCGGACGCAGAATAGGAATTAGCCAATGAATAATAAGCTTATTTTTATCAATGCCCTGGGTTATCGGGAAGCAACCGAGGCAATAGCAAAGTCACAGTCCCATGCTCTTTCTTGTAAAGCGCAAACAGACATTTTGCCAATTAGCTTTGTTGGTGGATTAGGGGCAGTTATCCCGGTCGCCAGCGTACTCTGCTTAGGCATTAGACAGTTAAAGCGTGCTATAGAACGCAGGTTTCTCTGTTTAACGCAATGGCGAACTGAGCCTGGTTGCCCACAAAGATGTTTTAAACATTTTCCCGGCATCTATCAGATGTTTGACTGTAATTCTTCTGGGCAGTTCAGAGTGAAGAACACGTATCCATTCAAGGGGCTTAATTGCGATAAATGGCGAGTCTACAGGCAAAAGTCCCGTAAGTTCGCTGACGGTGGTTGTTTATTCGAATGCCGAATCACGAATGATTGCTTTCTTGGAAGGGGGCAAAACGATGAGTTAAAGGCACAGCGACGTAAAACCAACGTAAGAACATTTTTCGTCCGGAACACCTTATCAAGGCGATTAAGTAATTCTGTTCTACATCCCTCAAAAGAAATTAAAGATTACGTCCGGGAAATGGTGTTCATGGTTTTCCCTGTATTGGATGCGACGCACCTGTACCAAATCCGGGTTAAAGGAGAAGGACAATGATCAAGATAACTTATCGGTTGATCGCCATAGTGGCATACGCCTTGATGCTCTGCAGTGTCCAAGGTCGCGCAGAAACGCACTTTCTTATTCCAGGAGGGCCAGGCGGGGGCTGGGATACGACAGCAAGAGCTGTTGGCGAAGCCATGGTGAAGTCAGGACTGGATGACAACACCTCATTCCAGAATATTTCTGGTGGTGGAGGCGGCCGCGCGATTGCTTATTTGATTGAGTCGGGAACGAAAAAAGGCGATATGTTGATGGTTAATTCTACGCCGATAGTGCTGCGAGCGCTTTCGGGACAGTTGCCTTACAGCTATCGCGATTTGACACCAGTTGCCAGCGTTATTGCCGACTACGGGGCGTTTGCTGTGCGTGCAGATTCTCCCTATCAAAGCTGGCACGATGTTATTGAAGCCTTACGCGGGGATCCAAAAACGATCAAAGTAGCTGGTGGCTCAGCCCGCGGGTCTATGGACCATTTAGTTGCCGCACAGGCAGTTCAAGCGGCAGGTATTGATGGCAGACTGCTCAGGTATATTCCTTATGATGCAGGTGGAAAAGCCAAGGCGGGCTTGCTGTCCGGTGAAGTAAATCTCTTATCGACCGGGTTAAGCGAAGCGCTCGATATGATGCGTGCGGGTCAGGTAAGGATCCTTGCGATCACTGCTGATGAACCTTTGGTGGAATATCCACAACTCCCCACTATGAGAACACTGGGTTATGACATGGAATTTGTAAATTGGCGCGGCTTTTTTGCTGCCCCAGATGTCTCAAAAGCAAAAGTGCAGGAATACAGTGACAGGTTTCAACGTTTAATGGCGACACCTGAATGGGAGAGCGTACGTCAACGTAATGGCTGGCGCACATTATTTACCAGCCAGGACGGCTTTGTTGATGTATTGGAAGCACAAGAACAGCAGCTTCGTGTCGCAATGGAAGCGTTGGGCTTTATCCATCGTTAAAGGAGAGATGACTATGATGAATCGAGAGCTCATAGGACCAACACTATTTTTGCTGCTATTTGTTTGTTATGGCATTTATGCTTGGCAGATACCCCTGATGCCATTTGAAGAGTACGAAAGTGTTAATTCAGCAAGCTTACCAAAGTTGTACACAGTATTAGGGATAGTGATTTGTTTACTGGCAATGATAGCAGAAATAGTGAAATCGCCAGTGAATAATAAACGGGAAATTAAAACGACCATAAGCTGGAAAAGTATCCGTCAAACATTATTGTTGATAATACTTATGCTGCTTTATAGCGGATTGCTGGAATCTCTGGGTTTTGTATTATCAACAGCACTTTTTTTACTTTTCGGTTTTTGGTTGATGGGTGAAAGACGTAAAAAAACATTATTGTTGGCATCAATCCCTGTTGTGATTGTTTTTTGGATCATCATGACCCAGTTATTAGGTGTTTATCTTGCCCCCGGTGAATTTTGGAGTTAAATCATGTTAGATGGAATCTTAACAGGCTTATCAACCGCTTTTGCTTGGCAAAACTTGATGTACGTGATCATAGGTTGTTTTGTGGGAACCTTTATTGGCATGTTGCCCGGTTTAGGCCCCATGACTGCGATCGCGCTGATGATCCCTATTACCTACAGTATAGGCGCTGACTCCGGCATGATTTTGATGGCTGGTGTTTATTATGGCGCTATATTTGGAGGCTCAACGTCATCTATTTTAATTAATGCGCCCGGGGTGGCCGGTACAGTGGCATCGTCCTTTGATGGTTACCCTATGGCAAAGCAAGGACACGCAGGCAAAGCTTTGGCGATTGCGGCTTATGCGTCTTTCACTGGTGGAACCATTGGCGCGTTGATGCTGATGGTCGCCGCCCCCTTATTGGCAGAGGTGAGTTTAAGCTTTCATTCTGCGGATTATATGATGTTGATGTTCCTGGGGTTAACGGCAATTGCAGCCTTTTCTAATAAAGGTCAATTTTTAAAAGCCATGATGATGACAGTCTTTGGATTGATGTTAGCTACTATAGGTATAGATCCCTCTTCAGGTACTGAACGTTTTACCTTTGGGCAAGCAGATTTGCTTGATGGCGTGAGCTTTCTATTAGTTGCCATGGCGACCTTCGCGTTATCGGAAGCTTTGATTAATGTAATTCGCCCGGAACAAAAAAATCCCGGGGAACAGGACATGGGCACGCCTAAAATCGGTTCGACCAAGCTGAGTAAAGCGGAAGTAAAGGAACTTGCGCCTACTGTTGGGCGTTCATCCTTATTGGGTTTTCTAATTGGTGTATTACCGGGGGCTGGCGCAACTATCGCAAGTTTTATGGCATACGCCTGTGAGCGTAATTTGGCACCGAAAGCATTACAGGAACGCTTTGGACAAGGTTCAATGCGAGGTTTAGCTGCACCGGAATCTGCAAATAATGCAGCTTGTACCGGCTCCTTTGTCCCTCTATTGACACTTGGGATACCTGGTTCAGGAACCACAGCGATTATGCTTGGTGCACTAATAGCTTATGGTATTCAGCCTGGTCCTACACTAATGCAAGAAAATCCTGCGGTGTTTTGGTCTGTTATTATCAGTATGTATTTTGGTAATATTGTTTTGCTTATTCTGAATCTACCCTTGATTCCTTACTTTGCTAAAGCATTAACCTTGCCGCGGGCAGTGTTAACGGTAATGATTCTATTCTTCAGCTTAATTGGAGTTTATTTAGTGACATTCAATACCTTCGATTTATTTATGATGGTGGGTGTTGCTGTTATAGCTCTTGTTCTGCGCTTGCTAAGTTTTCCTATGGCGCCTTTATTACTAGGGTTTATATTAGGAGATATGATTGAGCGAAATTATCGTCGTGCCGTGATGATTTCTGATGGTTCAATTAGCTTTTTATGGGAACGGCCTCTTACATTAGCTATAGGCATTGTTGCGATACTCGTTTTGCTTATTCCATTAAAAAGTTTTTTGAATAACTATCTTCGTCAGGATGCCAATTTATAGGATGGATATCATGCGAAATTCAGAACAAGCGGCAATTCCTACGTCCGCATTTAAATCGATTCGCCGTCCAAAAAAATTGGAAACCCGATTAATTATTTGGGTTGTTGGCGTCTGTGTGTTTCAAGCATTGTTCTTTTTTGCATTGGTTTATAATGTGACCACGCAAAACTTTCATCAAGAAGTGGGGGGGAAGGCGTTAGCATTGGCTATGTCAATAGCGTCTAGGCCTGATGTGATCATGGCTTTAAAAGCCGAGAAGGAAGCGAATGAACACCCTGAGCTCAATGCTAAAATGGAACAATTACGTCAGCAAGTAAATGCTGATTTTATTGTCATAGGCAATACTGAAAAAATTCGTTTGGTGCATCCTGAACCAACGCGAATAGGTCAACGCATGGTTGGGGAAGACTCAGAAGCTGGATTACGTGGCGAGTATTATGTTTCTGAGGCCACTGGGAGTTTAGGTGAATCTATTCGTGGCAAGGTACCTGTTTATGATCATAATGGTGAAGTCTTAGGTTTGGTATCTGTCGGTTTTTTGGCCGGCTCTGTTGAATTGTTGATTTTAGAACGCAGTAGTATACTGATTTGGGGCTGTATTTCGTTACTGTTATTTAGTATTTTTGCTGCCATATTTATTGGTCGATGGGTGCGGAACGCCATATTTGGATTGCAACCAGATGAAATAGCAAGGCTATTTGCTGAACAGGAAGCCATCTTGAATACTGTGCGTTCCGGCATTATTGCACTTGATCCTAATGGGAATGTTCGGAAAATAAATCAACGGGCTTGTGAAATCCTGGAGCAACCGTTGCGTATCCAGCATCAAAGTCTTCATTTAAGTGACCTATTGCCGGAACATGCAGAATTTTTATTGCGCAATCCAAGCCGCCGTATTCTAGGTTTCGAGTTGTTTGCTGCCGATAAACGTCTGGTTTTATCACGTTTTTTACTTCAAGCCCACGGCTACAATGACGGTGTGCTATTGAGTATGCGTCCTGCTGATGAGTTAGAATATTTATCGCAACAATTAGCCAAGGTACAGGCATTTGCTGAGTTATTGCGGGTACAAACTCATGATTACTCAAATAAATTAAACACTATTGGTGCGTTAATCCAAATGGGAGAGTTGGATAAGGCGATTGAGCTAATTGGCCAAGAGAGCCAAGGTTCACAGGCTCAGATTGAAAGTTTATTGACCCATATTCAAGAACCTGTTATCGCTGGATTATTACTGGGTAAGTACCACAAAGCCCGGGAAGTGAATGTCAGCGTGGAGCTGAATAATGATAGTTTGTTATGCAGTATTGAACGCAAGGAACTTCTGGAACGCATGGTGTCTATTTTGGGTAATCTGATTGACAATGCGATTGAAGCGGTGCAAAAGGTACAACACATGCGGGTGCCTCGTGTGTTAGTGACCATTGATGAAACGGCGCAAAATATTATATTCGATGTTGAAGATAGTGGTATAGGGCTAGGTGCTGACAAAGCTGCCATTTTTACACCGCAATACAGTTCGAAAACGGGGGCACAACATGGGGTAGGGTTGTATTTGGTGAAAACGCATTTGGAATCTTGTGGTGGTACATTGGAATTGGGAGAATCTGATTTAGGCGGTGCAAGGATTACCGTTTACATTCCGAAGAAACATGTTAAAGGAACTTCTCATGGCGTATTCAGTAATCATTGTTGAAGATGAAGTTGCCGTCTCACAATTGTTGGCTCAGTATTTACTGTTTCCCCAAACTCAAGACACTGTACGCCAGGGACAGTATCAAGTTGTGGGTTGTGCCGGTAGCATAAAAGTTGCGACCGGTTTGTTAAAAGCATTACAACCTGACCTAATTTTATTGGATATTTATCTGCCGGATGGTTCTGGACTTGAGTTGTTACAACAGGTTCGTAAGCAAGGACTCAAAAGTGATGTGATGTTGATTACAGCAGCCAAGGAAGTCACCATTTTAGAACAAGCCATGCAATTGGGAGTATGTGATTTTCTTGTTAAACCTTTAATGTTAAAGCGTTTAGACCAAGCACTTGCTCGCTTCGAAGCTCGCCAATACTGTCTCTCGGTAGCGGAAGAAGTAACCCAATCCATCGCAGACACTCTATTTGGGGGGGATAAGCAATCGAGTAATCAAGCATCGGTTCGTTTACCCAAAGGTGTGGATGCCTTGACTTTAGATAAAATCCGTTGCGTGTTTACAGAACATCCGAAACAAAGTTATACCGCACAACAAATGGGGGCGCTTGTCGGCATGAGTCGTTCAACTGCACGGCGTTATTTGGAATATATGCTGGCGATTGATGAGTTGATTGTTGATCAAAATTACGGGGCTATTGGCCGTCCGGAACGAAGTTATCGCTTTATCACCTTTAACAAAAGCTGATGCGATATTGTTAAGTGAGAGAATTATCTGTTCCAGGAACGGCGATTTTTGAATGAACCGCAACCAGAAGGTCGTGTACGCTGAGGAGGGTGTTCAAAATTCTGTGTCACGTTAAAAATCACAGATCGATGTGAGCATCCAGTCGTCCTTCAAAATGGATGGACAGCTGAGATAGCGTTAAATTCCAGTTTTGAATCGGGTGTGACCACCGCTCCTGAGCCTTCAATATACCGGCGTAGAGCAGTTTGAGTAAACTGTTCTCGTTGGCAAAACCACCCTTGGTTTTCGTCAGTTTACGAAACTGACGATGTACGGCCTCAACCGCGTTCGTGGTGTAGATAGCCTTACGCACGTATTCCGGGTACTTAAAATAGGTCGATAACAGCGCCCACTTGTTGCGCCAGGACTTGATGACCACAGGATATTTGTCGCCCCATTTGGCTTCCAGCTCGTCCAGCGCCATCTCAGCTGCATTGAGGGTTGTGGCTTTATAGACACACTTTAAATCAGCCATAAACGCCTTCTGGTTTTTAGACGCTACGTATTTCATTGAGTTACGAATTTGATGAATGATGCATGACTGCACCTCTGTATGTGGGTAAATGGTTTCAATGGCTTCAGGGAAGCCTTTAAGGCCATCAACACAGGCAATCAGGATGTCTTTAATACCGCGACTATGAAGATCGGTTAGTATACTTAGCCACTGATGTGCACCTTCAGTGTCTGAGATATACAAGCCCAACAGCTCCTTTTTTCCTTCTACATTGAGCGCCAGAATGGTGTACACAGCTTTGCTGACAAAGCGGCCATTCTCTTTGATTTTATAGTGAATAGCATCAAGCCAGAGGATGGGATACAGGGCTTCTAAATCACGTTCACGCCAAGCCTGAAGCTCAGGTAGCAGTTTATCAGTAATGGCGCTGATGGTGCCATTGGGGACTTCAATGCCGTAGATATCGGCGATATGGGCACGAATATCCTGATAACTTGTGCCCAGTGAAAATAGCGCAATGATTTTCCGCTCCATCTCATCGGTCAGGTATGTCTGGTTCTTTTTTACAACCTGAGGCTCGAAGGTGCCATCTCGGTCACGCGGAGTATGCAGCTCAAAGCTACCGGTAGCGGTCTTCAGTGTCTTACTGGTCTTGCCATTTCTGCGATTACCAGGCTGCTTATCTTCAAGATGTTGGTCGAGCTCAACATTGAGGGCCGCTTCAGTAAGCTGTTTAATGAGTGG
>NZ_JBKORF010000044.1:61474-61643 GCF_047314685.1 Shewanella sp. BJSY2023SW001 | reverse complement strand
AAGTCGGTTTCCATTTTGACCTCATTAACGGACCCCTTGCGTTATCCGGGGGCAGAAATAGCGGATTTATATGCTCATCGATGGGAGATAGAAGTGGGCTATCGGGAGATGAAGCAGCATCTTCTGGAGAGTCGCTTTACGTTACGCAGTCAATTGCCAGAGCTGGTTA
>NZ_JBKORF010000044.1:0-61310 GCF_047314685.1 Shewanella sp. BJSY2023SW001 | reverse complement strand
AATGTCCCGAGAGATGTCTTGGACATAGTGCGTAATGCGAGGCAGTTCAAGCTTGATGGGAAACGCGATAGAGCCTATCCACGTGCGTTAAAAATGAGTAAAAACAAGTATCCCATTAAGCCTAAGAAAAATGCCGTTCACACTAAGTGAACGGCATTACGCTCAAAGCGCTCCTTTTGATTTATGGTGTGTTGTTTATGGTGTGATTACTGCTCAAACACCAAATTGTCGTCGCGATAGTCCACCTTGATCGGTTGACCTGGCAATAACTCGCCTCTAAGCAGCTTTTGCGCCAGTGGGTTTTCCACCTCTTGCTGCAGTGCCCGCTTCAGCGGCCTTGCGCCATACACAGGGTCGAACCCGGCTCTGGCAATAAAGCTCAGCGCGGCATCTGTGATCTCCAGCTCGAACTCTTTCTCCAGCAAACGTTGGCGCAGCGATTCGACCTGAATCGCGGCAATACTCTTGATATGCCCGCTCTCCAGCGGGTGGAATACCACGGTTTCATCGATCCGGTTGAGGAACTCGGGTCGGAAGTGGTGCTGCACCACATTCATCACCTGAGCCTTCATCTCATCGTAACTCTGGTGGCTGAACTGCTCCTGGATAATGTCGGAACCCAGGTTCGATGTCATAATCACCACGGCGTTACGGAAGTCGACCGTACGACCCTGACCATCGGTCAGGCGGCCATCATCCAGTACCTGCAGCAGTATGTTGAACACATCCGGGTGTGCCTTTTCCACCTCATCGAGCAAGATCACCGAGTAGGGACGGCGGCGCACCGCTTCGGTAAGGTAACCCCCTTCCTCATAACCCACATAGCCCGGAGGCGCCCCAACCAACCTGGAGACAGAGTGTTTCTCCATAAATTCGGACATATCTATCCGCACCATGGCGCTCTCTGTGTCGAACAGGAACTTGGCCAGCGACTTACACAGCTCGGTCTTACCTACCCCGGTCGGGCCAAGGAACAGGAAGGAGCCTATGGGCCGGTTAGGATCGGCCAGACCCGCGCGGCTACGACGAATGGCATTGGCCACGGCATCGACCGCCTCATCCTGGCCTATCACCCGCTCATGCAATGCATCTTCCATATGCAGCAGTTTTTCCCGCTCACCTTCGAGCATCTTGGAAACCGGGATCCCGGTCGCCTTGGAAAGTACCTCGGCAATTTCAACATCCGTGACCTTGTTACGCAGCAAGGTCATATCCTGCATCTCGGCCTGAGACGCCAGATCCAGCTGTTTCTCCAGCTCTGGGATGCGGCCGTATTGCAGCTCTGACATCCGGGTCAAATCACCGGCGCGGCGTGCCACTTCCATATCCAGTCTGGCTTGCTCCAGATCAGCCTTGATATGCTGAGTGCCCGCCAGTGCGGCTTTTTCTGTGTGCCAAATTTCGTTGAGTTCAGCCGCTTTCTGCTCCACTTCCACCAGCTCGCTGCGCAGATGTTCAAGACGCTTACGACTGGCCTCATCGTTTTCCTTCGCCAACGCCTGCTCTTCCAGCTTAAGCTGAATGATACGGCGCTCGAGGCGATCCAGCGGCTCCGGCTTGGAGTCTATCTGCATCCGGATGCTGGAAGCGGCTTCGTCGATAAGGTCGATGGCCTTGTCCGGCAACTTACGATCAGACACATAACGGTGAGACATAGTCGCCGCCGCCACAATCGCCGGATCGGTAATTTCCACATGGTGATGCAGCTCGTAGCGCTCTTTCAGGCCACGCAAAATGGCGATGGTATCCTCGACGCTGGGCTCATCCACCAGGACTTTCTGGAAGCGCCGCTCCAGTGCCGCATCCTTTTCAATATACTGACGATACTCGTCCAAAGTTGTGGCACCGACGCAGTGTAGCTCACCGCGGGCCAGTGCCGGCTTGAGCATATTACCCGCATCCATGGCGCCATCGGATTTACCCGCACCCACCATAGTATGCAGCTCGTCGATAAAGAGGATCACCTGCCCCTCTTCCTGAGCCAGCTCGTTGAGCACAGCCTTGAGTCTTTCTTCAAACTCACCACGGTATTTGGCACCAGCTACCAAAGCACCGAGATCCAGCGACAATACCCGTTTGTTTTTGATGCCTTCGGGCACCTCGCCGTTGACGATACGCTGCGCCAGCCCCTCGACAATGGCGGTCTTACCCACACCGGGCTCACCAATAAGCACAGGGTTGTTCTTGCTGCGACGCTGCAACACCTGCACTGTGCGGCGAATTTCATCGTCACGGCCAATAACTGGATCCAGTTTGCCTTGCTCGGCACGCTCGGTCAGATCTATGGTGTATTTTTTTAGCGCCTGGCGCTGATCCTCAGCATTGGGATCGTCTACCTTCTGGCCGCCACGCACGGCTTCGATGGTTTTCTCCATCAGCTCTTTGGTCGCACCGGCCTGCTTGAGGCACTGTGCCAGGGTGTCATTACCTTCCAGTGCCGCCAGAATAAACAGCTCACTGGAGATATATTTGTCTTTGCGCTTCTGTGCCAGCTTGTCGCACAGATTCAGCAAACGTATCAGCGCCTGGGATAACTGGACATCACCGCCAGTGCCTTCAACCTGAGGCAAGCGCTCCAGTTCCTGGCTTACCAGGGAACGCAGAGTGCTGACCTGAATACCGGCTTGGGTCAACAGCGGATGAATTGAACCGCCATCCTGATTTAACAAAGCCATCATCAGATGGACAGGTTCTATGAACTGATGGTCACGGCCAAGAGCCAGAGATTGGGCATCCGAGATAGCAAGCTGAAATTTATTGGTCATACGATCGAGTCGCATACAGCCTCCTGAAACTCTCAAAATAAGGTATTACTTTGTTAGCTTAAATATGAGGATGCTTTAACCAATTTCAAGTCAGACGAATCAAATAACCACTCAATCAGTGAGCCAAATCAGCGAGGCCATGCGGCCGGTACGGCCGTCGCGACGGTAGGAAAAATAATCTTTGTTGCTATAGGTACAGGCATCCAAGGCATATATCTGCCGGACACCCGCCTGCTGCAATCTGAGCCTGGCAAGCCCCTGCAGATCGCCGAGAAACTTATCTCCCTTAGCTACAAAGCAGTTGTCGGCCTTGGGGTCTTTATTGCAAAAAGCGGCGCGCACTTCACCGCCTACTTCGAAGGCCGTTTTGCCTATTGCCGGCCCAAGACAGGCGATAAGCTCAGAGCCGGGGCGAAAACGGGCAATTCCCGCCTCGATAACGCCATCACACAGGCCACGCCAGCCGGCGTGCAGCGCCGCCACCTGGGTGCCTGCACTGTCACACAGAAGTACGGGCAGACAGTCGGCGGTCATCACCACGGCCACATGCGCCTTGCTGTCGCTATAGCTGCCATCGGCAATCCTTTGGGCATCGCGCGCCAGGTCGACCACCTCTGTGCCATGGACCTGCTCCAGCCATGCCGGCTCGCTGGGCAGAGCCAGCCGCTTTGCCAGCAGAGCACGGTTGGCCTGCACAGATGCGGAAATGTCTCCCACATGCAGCCCCAGATTCAGACTGTCAAACGGCGGCAGGCTGACACCACCATGACGCTGGGTCATGGCGATTCTGACATTGGCCGGCAGCGGCCAGTGACAGCCGTACATGTTACAGATACTCCGGCGGATGCTCTTCGGTGTCTTTACGCAGCGCCTTGGTCAGCTCAACCATATCCTCGGGGATAGGTGCTTGCCAACTCATCAGCTCACAGGTGATGGGATGCACCAACTCCAATCGCACCGCATGCAACGCCTGGCGCTTGAAGTTTTTCAGCACTTCGAAAAAGGCTTCACTGGCGGCCTTGGGGGGTTTTGGACGACCGCCATAGACGGGATCGCCCACCAACACGTGCCCTATATGAGCCATATGCACCCGGATCTGGTGAGTCCGGCCACTTTCCAGCCTCAAGCGCAAGCGGGTGTGGGCACGGAATTTTTCCGCCACACGATAGTGAGTCACCGCCGGCTTACCGCTGTGGTGCACCGCCATATGAGTACGCTTGGTGGGGTGACGCCCGATAGGCTCATCCACTGTACCACCGGCTGTCATGGTGCCCAGCACTATGGCTTCATACTCACGGGTAATGTCGCGCGCCTGCAGCGCCGCCACCAGATGAGTCTGAGCCTCAACTGTCTTGGCCACCACCATCAGGCCTGTGGTGTCCTTATCGAGACGATGGACAATACCGGCCCTGGGCACATGTTCTATCTCGGGGCAATGATGCAGCAGGGCATTCATCAAAGTGCCGTCACTGTTACCGGCACCGGGATGCACCACTAAACCCGCCTGCTTGTTGATCACCAATATATGGTCATCTTCATAGACGATATTCAGATCGATAGCCTGAGCCTCAGCGTGCACCTCTTCTTCCAGAGTGGCGTGAACCTCTATCTCCTGAGATTCCAATACCTTCTCTCTGGGCTTGTTTACCACAGTACCATCAACGGATACTTTGCCATCGAGGATCCATTCCTTGATCCTGGTACGGGAGTAATCGGGGAACAACTCGGCCAAAGCCTGATCCAATCTCAGACCTGTTTGGGTTGCTGATATCTCGCTTTTTAGATTAATCTCTTGCGTCATAGGAACCGTCCCCAGTTAATGGGGTCAAAAACTGTGTACTTTCTGGTACACTCGGAATCGGCCATTTTATCGTGAAATGGAAAAATTCTTAACAACAACTTACTCAAGAATCGAATTCAAGTATGCATAATATTGCCAAAGGCGCTGCCATAGCCTTTTTTTCGCTGGCCATTGTGGCCTGTAGCAGCAAACCGGAAGACGACTTAATTAGCAGCAAGCTGTCTCCGGACGTTCTCTACTCCCAGGCCCGCACCTCTATGGAGCTGGGTAACTATACCAAGGCTGTGCGTTCACTGGAGGCATTGGATTCCCGCTTCCCCTTTGGCCCACACAAGACTCAGGTTCAGCTGGATCTGATTTATGCCTACTATAAGTTGGATGATACCCCGTCGGCAGTCGCCAACATCGACAGATTTATCCGCCTCAACCCCACTCACCCGGATATAGACTATGTCTACTATATGCGTGGACTGGTGAATATGCAGGCCGACAACTATCTGTTTCATGACATGCTCAATATAGACAGAAGCGACAGGGATCCTCAATTTGCCCTCGATGCCTTCAAGGACTTCGAGCGCCTGCTCAAGACCTATCCCAACAGCAAGTATGCGGCCGACGCCCAGAAGAGAATGCAGCACCTGAAAAATCGTCTGGCGCTGTATTCGGTTAAAGTGGCCGAATACTATCTGAAGATGAATGCCTGGAGCGCTGCCGCCATCAGGGCTCAGTCGGTGATGGAAACCTATCCCGGCACCCCATCGATAGAGCGCGCGCTCGAGATCATGGCCACCGCCTATGGTGAGCTGGGTCAGGAACAGTTAAAACAGCATGTACTTACAGTCATGCGTGCCAACTATCCGGGGAACGACCTCCTCAAGAATTAATCCCTTAACGCCCCACTTTACCGTGGGGCGTTTTGTTTCCAGAAGAAGATAAAACCAGCCTGCCCTTAAACCTCGAAATCCCGGCTTTACAGCCTGAGTTTTCGATTGGGCTAATTTACCCCTAGCCCAGCAATGACGCGGCTTTCGTTCAAAAGCTAAGCAATATGCGCCTTTTCGAGTAAAACTTGCTCAAACACGCGTTATTTTGAAATATTTCTCAGAAAAGAGTTGACTCAAAACCGTAAAAGTCTTTTAATGCACGCCGTCGCCCGAATAGCTCAGTTGGTAGAGCAGCGGATTGAAAATCCGCGTGTCCCTGGTTCGATTCCGGGTTCGGGCACCACCTTCAACTTTAAGGTGCTCAGGCGACTGAGAAAATTGCAAGGCAGTACAGTGCAGGTGTGGTGGAATTGGTAGACACGCCAGCTTCAGGTGCTGGTGCCCTCACGGGCGTGGAAGTTCAAGTCTTCTCACCTGTACCACTTTGCAATAATAGTTAGCTGTACGTTAGACTCTCAATGTGCAGGTGTGGTGGAATTGGTAGACACGCCAGCTTCAGGTGCTGGTGCCCTCACGGGCGTGGAAGTTCAAGTCTTCTCACCTGTACCAATTAACACATGAAAGAGTCGAAATGAAAACAGTGCAGGTGTGGTGGAATTGGTAGACACGCCAGCTTCAGGTGCTGGTGCCCTCACGGGCGTGGAAGTTCAAGTCTTCTCACCTGTACCAATCATTTAAACCTCGCAATGCGAGGTTTTTTTGTGCCTCAAATTTGGTTCATCGCGGATCTCCGGGGAACGCCTCTCTGACTTTCAGAAAGAAGTATTCGGTATCCCGGTAGCCATAGCCCATTCGCTTCAGCAGTTTGATTTTGTTGTTCATCCCTTCTAGTCGGCAGGTGTGCAACGGATGAACCGCTGAAGCAACTATGCCATGAAGATAGTTCTTAAGACGCTGGCCAAATTGGAGTAACGGCCTGATACCGCTCTCTCTGACTTGTTGCCACCAGAGGTTCCATTGAGCCATGGCTTCGGCTTCATCTGTGCAGTACCACATCTCCTTGAGTTGCTCCCTGAGCAGGTAAACTGTCATTAAGCTTTTGTTCGACTCCAACAGCTCGTTGAGATAACCCGCCTGTTTGTCTGTCAAATTATCTCTGTTTTTGAGTAAGACCCAGCGCCCCCGTTTCACCCGTTTGCGGGCTGGTTTGTCGTGCTTGAGTTGATTAGCCTGGTCAACCCTGACTCGGTCGATGACTTCACGGCCAGACTTGGCAACAACATGGAACAAGTCGTAGATCACTTTGGCTTGGGGACAGTGCATCTGTACCTCCAGGTCAAAGGCAGTATTCATATCCATAGCAACGGCTTCAATCTGTTGGCAGTACTGACCCAACTTAACGAAAAACGGCCGGATAGCTTCTCTACTGCGGCCTTCACCTATCCAAAGGACTTGATGAGTATCTGCATCGGCCACCACGGTGGCGTAACGATGGCCTTTGAACAGGGCAAACTCGTCCATGACCAGGCGTTTGACACGACTCCAATCAGGCTCTGTGACCTCCCTTGCCAGCCGACGTTTGTCGATAGTCTTGATGGTATGCCAGTGCAGGCCAATGAGTTGCGAAATATGTTTAATCGGCAAGAGCTTGAGTAGCGCCTCGACATGCTCAATGAGCCGTGTGGTCTGGCGAGCATAGGGCTTTAACCAGCTGATATGTTCCCGAACGATACCGCAATCGGGGCAAAGAATACGGCGGACAGGTAGCCGTAACTGAACCTGAAACGCCAGTATGGTTCGTTCCGATACGCTGCGAAGTGAAGTGAAGCGTCGTGAACGGCCTTAGCCGGTTTGCCGCAAGCACAGTAGCCGTTATCAATCGGCTTTAGGTGGATGATGAGGGTTTGTTGATTTTGCTCGGTATGGACGGCTTCAAAGCCTTCCCAGAGCACAATGGGAAAAGTAATATTCGACATTGAGAACGGTTGGGGTTGGTTATTGTTTTGGTTTGGCGACTAAACAATAACTCTCCAACCGTTTTCATTTCCAGTCCACGCTAATCTGCGATGAACCTCAAATTTGCCCCTCTCTCGTCTCACGCGTTTCATACTTTTTTGCTATACCTTTTGTATGGCTCAACAAATTGGAATGACAGGGCCTCATCCAAGGACAAGTTCCCTTCTGGACCAAGGTTCTCAAGCATGAAGTTACAACTGAAACACAAGATGTTGCTCGGTATGGCCGTGCCTCTTCTCTTGATGCTGCTACTGTGCGGTATCGCCATCAATATCATGAACCAAATCGACTCAGGGGTAGAAAATATCTACAGCGACCGGGTTGTCCCACTCAAAGATCTCAAGAGCATAGGTGATGATTACGCCGTCTTTGTTATAGACGCGATCAACAAGGCCAATGCCGGAGACTTCAGTGCCGAACAAGCCAGTACCGCGCTCAATGAAGCTGACAGAAGCATCAAGCAGAAATGGCAGGATTACACAGCCACTCAGTTGACCGCCAGAGAATCACAACTGGTCAATGAAGCCAAGCGGCTGTTTATTCCCGCCGATGAGCAGATAAAGCGTCTGCAAAATAAATTGGCCACCCTGAGCGGTAATATTCAGGGCCAGCTCAGCCAGGAAATTATTCCTCTCTATCAGGTGATAGATCCCATCAGTGGCAAGATTGCCGAGTTGGTGACCCTGCAACTTGATGTCGCTAAACAAGAAAGAGAGCAAACCCAAAACCTCTACTCCTCTTCCGTTGTGCTGTTTATCTCCCTGGTCAGTGTCGCCATTATTGCTAGCTTACTACTCAGTGTCTGGGTCAACCGCAGCGTCATGTTACCCATAGGCGATATTCTCACTCAGTTAAAGAAGATTCGCAGCGACTCGGACCTAACTGTGCAATTCAAAACCTTCAACGCCGATGAACTGGGGCAGATATCCGATAACTTAAGAGATGTAATATCTCACCTCAGAGGGATCCTCAACAATATCGCCAATGCCGCCAATACGGTCAGCGACTCAGCGACAGAGCTCTCCAGCTTCACCCAACAAACCAACGAGCGGATGCACAGACAACAGGCTGAGACAGAGCAGACGGCTACTGCCATGAATGAAATGACCGCCACAGTCTCCGAAGTAGCCCAAAGCACCACGGCCGCTGCCGACTCCGCCCACAGCGCCGATGCCAGTGCCGCCAATGGCGATTCAATAGTGCAGGAGTCGATTGCCAGCATGGTGGCCCTCTCAGCGCAAATTCAGGGTACAGCGCAGGTGATCACCCACTTGGCCAATGAAAGCCAAAACATAGGCAGGGTATTGGATGTGATTAAGGGAATTGCCGAGCAAACCAATCTGCTGGCACTGAACGCCGCCATTGAGGCGGCCCGTGCCGGCGAGCAGGGGCGGGGCTTTGCCGTAGTGGCCGACGAGGTAAGAACCCTTGCCAGTCGTACCCACAGCTCAACCCAGGAGATTGAATCCATGATAGCCACACTGCAGACAGGTGTGCAGGAAGCGGTGACGGCGATGGAGCAAGGCATCACTCAGGTCGAACAGGCCAACAGCAAAGCCAATATGGCCGGTGAGGCCTTGAAAGAGATAGTGGTGTCTGTCGATTCCATTGCCCAGCTCAATACCCATATCGCTACCGCCGCCGAAGAGCAAAGCTGCGTGGCCGAAGATATCAATCGCAGCATTATGGCAATCAGCGACATCACCCAACAATCGGCCCAGGCAGCCAACGAGTTAACCGAGTCGGTCAGCAACTTAAGCCATCTGGCGGAAAACATGCGCGCCGAAGTGGCCCGCTTCCGTCTCTAACTCTCTGAGGGCCCTTCGGGGCCTATTTTTTATTCCCTGCCAACTCCAAGCCTTTTGTGAACCCAAAAACTTTGCCGCCATTCCTGGCAGCCCCCTCGAAAAAAGCCGTCTCCACAGCAGAGCAAGAAAGTGCCACAACCGCTAAAGACTACGACTGCAACTAAAACAAAACCGCGGACATGCCGCGGTTTTCGCCTGTGCCTGGAAAACTAGATTTTGAATTGGCTCACCGCCTGATGCAGATAGTCGGCGCGGTGACGAACCTCATCGGATGCCGTAGCATTCTCTTCTGCCGCCTGAGCCGACTCCTCGGCAATATCGCGGATCACCACCACATTCTTGTTCACCTCGGCGGCCACCATACTCTGCTCTTCAATGGCGGCAGCTATTTGAGTGCTCATATCCATAATATTGGTGACATCAGCATTGATCTGCGCAAGCAAGGTGCCGGCACTGGCCGCCTGCTGGGCACTCTCACCGCCCTGCTTTTGGCTCTGCTCCATAATATCCACTATCGAATGGGTGCGGCTCTGCAGGGTTTGAATGATACCAGCAATCTCTTCGGTCGACTCCTGAGTTCGCATCGCCAGGCTGCGCACCTCGTCGGCCACCACGGCAAAGCCTCGGCCCTGCTCGCCGGCACGGGCCGCTTCAATGGCGGCATTCAATGCCAACAGGTTGGTCTGTTCAGCGATACCGCGGATCACATCCAACACACTGCCTATGGTCTGGCTGTCTTTTTCAAGTTCGGCCACCACCTTGGCAGAGTCGTTCAGTTGTTGCGCCAAAGACTGGATCTTATTGATAGTATCTTCAACCTCAACCTGACCATCCTGCGCATTGTTGTGGGTCTGTTCCGCCTTACCTGCGGCCAGTTCAGTATTCTTGGCAATCTCGTCTATGGTAGCGCCCATCTCGGTGATCGCCGTAGCGACCATATCGGTTTCATTCAGCTGTTTCGACACGCCTTCCGAGGCGCTGATGGCATTGCGGGACAGCTCTTCACAGGAATGGCGCATGGCATCCACTGATTCGATAACCTGTTCGATCAGCTTCTGGAAACTCTCCACCATGCTGTTAAAATGACGTCCTATCATGCCCAGCTCATCGTTGGAGCCCACATCACAGCGCAGCGACAGATCTTTTTGAAGCTCGATGCGGGAAATGACATCCGTGATACGCTCGACCGGCCTCATAATACTGCGGATAATCATCACAGTACTGACCACCAACAACAAAGCAATAAGACCAAATAGTGCCAACCCCAGCATGAAGCTGTACTGCTGCTCGTTTTCCACCTTGGCTATTGCCAACTCTTTCAGCTTGGTAGATGAGCTTTCCGTGGCAAAAATCGCTTCTCGCAGCTGCCCCATCATGCCCTTGGACTCGTCGAGCCCCAACTCCTGCTCCTTGGCCACCAAACTCTTAAAGCTTTGCTGATATTTGCTCATCAGTTGCTCAATATTGCTACGAACACTGAAGTCCAGCAAACTGGCATTGAGCGCCTCATTGAAACGTTCGATATTGGTATCAAACTTATTGAGGTAGCTGAGATCCCGCCGCAACATAAAGTCTTTCTCATTACGCCTCAGTTGCAGCATCAACACCATAAGCTCAGACACATTATGCTCTGCCACCAAGCTTTCGACATTGTGCACCGCTGAGCGTAGCTCACCGTAGAGGCCACTCTTGGGGCTCAAACCTATCTCACGCTGTAATTGCACCACCCCGGTAAACAACTGCCGGTAGTTGGCAAAATCACGATTAAAGCTGTTTATCGGCGCCTCGGGGAGATCATACTCCTTGAAGATCAGTGCCAGTTCTTGCATCAACTGCGCCGTGGCCTGTGCTTCCTGCTGATGTATCTCGACATACTTGAGATCCTGGCGGCCAAAAAAATCCTTTTCATTCTTGCGCATGCTTAATACTTCTTTGTCCAGCTCAACCACTTTCTGGATGGCGATGGACAGTTCTGTCTGCACCGAGCTGGAATATTGCTGCAGTGCAAACATCAATACCAAGGCACCGATCGAAACGGCGGCACTCAGTAACAACTTGTGGCGAATAAGCATGGTGTTACCTCAATAAAAAGAGTCACTCTAAAAAAATAGTCGCAATTCTGTCCCCGTGTCAGTTGAGTTAATCCGGTAACAAAAATGTCATCTTATATTGTCAATGATTAACCTATTGAAAAACAGTCACTAGCCTTGTCACTGTGCAAAAAAAACTAAAATTTTTTCTATTAACTGAGTCAAAAAAACCGAAAGCGCCAAGCATCTGTCGTTCAAGGAAGGTTTTAACCCTACAAACAGCAATTGCATGCGATATTCAACAATCAGAAGTGAATCCAAGAAAGATCTAAGGAAAGTGCAAACAAGCCCCATGTATTCTCTGCGTCGGCTTACAGATCTGGATGCAAGGCGTGGTTCGCAGCAAATGGCTAAGTCCTTTGCATGCCGGTAATATCAACTGGATCTACTTATACAACAGCCAAAATGCAATCGATAAAGAAACCCTGAGTCTGGATGGCAAGTCTTTCGTACGGGATTGAGAATACAACAATCTGGGAGCCGTGGTAATGCCTCGGGCATACAGCGAGATGATGCGGTCATCGAAACCACCTAACTGCTTTTCATCTTTCTTTATCAGCTGAGAGGTGAAGGTGCCCTTGCGGTCACGAGGAATATCCAGCTTGATATCACCGTGAACGCTGCGCACTGTTTTCGTGGACTTCCCGTTACGAGAGTTGCCGGAGTTTTTACCTTCCGGTGCATATTTTGCATAGCCAAGATGCTGTTCCATTTCGGCATTTAAGGCACGCTCAGTGACCTTTTTGGTGAGTTGCTTGAGAAGTCCAGCGTCACCGAGAATATCATCGGGAGAATTACAGCCAACGAGTAGCTGATTGATAAATTTGTCTGTTATTGGCATTCGACATTCCTTTTAAGAAGTTAAAAATGCCACTTACACAGATATTGTTACACTCTCAAATGTCAAACTGTTTGCCAATTGAAATGGTTTACATTTACATTTCAAGATATAACCATTACAAATCCATTGTTACCTCATGAGGTATAAACCGTTGGTATCAGCAACAAAAACTAACTGAGGGGCTACACATGTTGGCAAGTTATTATTTACCAAGGCGAAGGCTGAGCTATCACTTAGGATATCTATTCTTAGTGAGCATGTTCGCCACACCTGTATTGGCTCAAGACGATCAAACTAATTCACTTCCTATCCCAGAGGGTTATCAAGCCGTCTATCAACGTTCCGTTATCCAAGATGACGTGCCGATGACACTCACACGCTATGAACGGCAAGACGGGCAAAATACGGGCTTACAAGGTGAGCATTTCAGTACCTTATACAGTAAAGATGGGACACTCATGGGTTTTATGAATATTACGTCCAGCGTGGTGGCTCACCCCTTGCCTTCCGAGAAAGAAAGTGAGCGAGTAGCCCGTGAGTTCCTTGCATCGCAGGCTCCCGATCTGCTCACCAACATGCGTATTACCTCTATAGCAACCTATACAAAACCCCTACGTCTTACCGCCACTAACGAGACAGTCGATGTCTCTGGGGTAAGGGTTAAAGCCTACAATAACTCAAGCAGTAACTGGTTTTGGGTCGTCGTTGGCAATGGCAATCAAATCTTATCCTATGAAAGGGATGTCGGTTGGTCTTACATCAGATTCCAACGCAGCAGTGAATATTGGTTGGATGATCAATGGTTACTCAATCAAGGCTATTAGTCACCATCGTCTAATTTAAAGTGGAAACCATGATAGATAGTGTATAGAAAAGCAGGTGTGACTGTTTATTCTGTACACAAAATTTCTGTTCATCGTTCAGGCCTACTCGCCGTTCTGATTGAACCGATATGATTGCTGATATTGACACAATCTGTGAGTTCTGGTGCTGCTCATCACTCAACAAGGCGCGAGCGTGATAGTAAAAAAAGGGGGGCAATATGGATTCATTATCTCAAGCACTCTTAGGTGGTGCGATTCAAGGAGCAATGCTAGGGCACCAGCAAGGGCGACGCTCTTTAATTTACGGGGCGGCTTTAGCGACACTGCCAGATTTAGACGTATTTATCCGTTATGCCGATCCTGTATCAAACATGACATACCACCGTGGCTTTTCGCACTCCATTTTTGTTTTGCTCCTTCTCGCGGCACTGCTGACTTGGTTGATCGGTAAACGAGGGATCTCGTACAGTCACACCAGACTTTTTGTGACACTGTCACTAGTTCTCATCACTCATTCGCTACTTGATTCGTTTACTATCTATGGTACGCAACTTTTCTGGCCACTTGGGATCAAGCCAGAAAGCTGGTCAGCTATTTTTATTATTGACCCCATTTATACTCTTCCCCTATTGGCGGCCGTTATTTGCTTTATAAACAAAGGTTTTTCGTCCAAGATCCGGCGGCTCTTAGTGATCTCTATAGTCTTCTCGACGGGCTACCTGTTATTTGGCTTGTTAGGGAAAAATGCAGCTGAAAACCGTGTTGCCAACTTTTTTCAAACCCAAGGTATTGAAGTTTCGGAGTTGCGAGCCGTACCTACCCCCTATAACACCTTAGTTTGGCGTGTTATAGGAAAAAGTCCTGATGGTAATTATCATGAGGTGATCACCAGTTGGTTCGACAAAGGCAACCCAGAGTGGATAACGCAACCACTCAACTTGGATCTCGCCCAAGTACTTGACGGGAACGAGTTACACCAACGTCTTAAATGGTTTACGGGCGACTGGTTACGTTATGATATCATTGATAACAACTTAGTAGTCAGCGATTTGCGCATGGGGATCCCTACTTTGTACACCTTCCGCTTTTCAGTCGCTGAGTGTACAGACTCTGGCTCTCTCGTGGCAAGTGTACCCGAGACTTGGCCTAGCCGTATGGCCTCATCAGCAGAAACGCAGATGATTTTTGGTCGAATCTTCCAACAAGATCCCCCGTTGCCACTGACGCAATGGCAACAGCAAAATCTCTCCAATACGAATACGCTCGTGTGTAGCAATGCGGTATCACCACAAATACCATCACAGACCATCACAAACAGCTAAATCACAGGTGGCTCTAAGGAAGGCGCGAACAAGCCCCATGTATTCTCTGCGTCGGCTTACAGACCTGGATGCAAGGCGTGGTTCGTAAATCCTTAGCAAGAAGCACAACACAGCAGGCAGGCCCTGTAAACGACTCTCTTCGGGGCTTTCACAGCAACCGGCTCTCTACAAAAGAGAACGCCGATAGGGCTTATTCGCACCTTCCCTAACAATTACTTTTCCACCACCAGATAAATTCTTGGTTTTTTTAATTCTTTTTTAAACCTTTTAAGCGGGTCAAACTATCCAATTACCATGACTCGCCCAAACCATTAAGGACAGCCCAGTGAATGCCAGCCCGCAGCTGACAGAAACCAGATACCAGCAAGAAGTGGACTTCCCGCTGGTGCAGCGTGCCCGTTTGGGGGACAAACTTGCCTTCGCCGAGCTCTACCGTCTGCACCATGGCAGAGTCTATGCGTTGTGTTTGCACCTGGCCGGCCAGGTGCCACTGGCAGAAGAGATGACCCAGGACTGCTTTATCCGTGCCTGGGAGAAGCTGGACCAATTCCGCGGTGAAAGCAAATTCAGTACCTGGCTGCACAGCCTGAGCGTCAATCAGGCATTGAGTAGTTTGAAAAAGCAGCGCAGTTTCTGGGCCAGATTTCTGCCTGTGACCACAGAGGCAGACACAGAAGAGTCAACCACAACCCACACGGAGGAAACCTCTGTGTTGGAGCGCAAGATCCTCAAGTTACCCGAGCGGGCCAGAGTCGTGTTTGTGCTGTTTGCCATTGAGGGCTACAGCCATGAAGAGATAGCCGCCATGATGGGCACAAGTACCGGTACCAGCAAGGCGCAGTACCACAGGGCAAGAAACTTGCTTCAGGAGATGTTGTCATGAACAAGCAGCCAACATTGGAACAACTGCTAGAACAACTGCCACGGGAAAAAACACCCGAGCGCGACCTCTGGCCTGAAATCGCCGCCAGGCTGGAACCATCTCAGCCACCCAAGGCCGCAAACGCCAGCAACGGCTGGCGCAATCTGGCTATCGCCTGCAGCCTGCTATTGGTGTCTCTGCTCGGCTATCAGGGCTTGCAGCAACAACCCCAAAGCCGCGTCGACCCACAGATGCTGGCCATGCTGGAGCAGTTGCAGTATCAACACCAACAACAGGTGAAACAACTGGAAGCCAGTGTCAATTTCGGCCAATGGCAAAAGGTCAGCATGACCACGCCGCTCAGTCGCGGCATAGATGAACTCAGGGAAGCCGCCACGCAGATATTCCAGGCACTAAAACAAGACCCGACCGATCAACAACTTTGGCAACTCTGGCTTTGGGTACAGCAAAGGGAGATAGAGCTGCTCACCCGGGGTGAACAACTGCCAACTCAACTCGACCAACAAGGAATCAGCATATGAACAAGATATCACTAACCCTACTCTCTTCAGCCCTGCTGCTGAGCCCGGTATTGCAGGCGGCCGAGAAGGTCGATCAAAGCGCGGCGCTGGAGTCCGGAGCCAAATTGAATATCAAGATCCAACGGGGAGAGGTGAAGATCCGCAGTTGGGACAAGGCTGAAGTCGCCATCAAGGGCAAGCTGGATGAGCTCAGTGAAGGCCTGGTGTTTGGTCAGCAGGGCGGCAGCTTTGTTATCGAAGACAAGCTGCCCAAGAGCTATAACAGCCGGGACAAAGACGGCTCAAAGCTGGAGATCTTTCTGCCCGCCACCGTCAATATGAAGCTCAAAGGCGTTTCCGCCGATTATGACCTTCAAGGATTGGAGGGTGAGATCAACTCAGCCAATGTCAGTGGCGATATCAAGGGCCAGGATCTCAAAGGCAATCTGCAACTGACCACGGTTTCCGGCAGTATCCACACCCAGAGCAACCAGGGTGAACTGTATCTGGAAACCGTTTCCGGCGACATTGAGGATAAACAGAGTCTGGGCAAGGTGAGTTATCGCCTGGTGAGCGGCGAACTAAACGCCGAGAGTGATGCCATAGAAGTGGAGCTGGATCAGGTCTCGGGCAAGAGTCAATTGACCCTCAAGGCTCCCGAGTCACTCAAGGCCAGAACCGTCAGTGGCGACTTGAGTATTGCCATGCAAAGCCTGGCCGGCAATGCCAATGTCGATAGCGTCAGTGGCGATATTGAACTCAAGTTTGCCAAACTGCCGAATGCCGCCTTTGATATCAGCGGTGGCCCAGGTGGCAAGATTGACAACCAACTGACCCAGGACTCACCGAAAAAAGCCAAGTACACCAAGGCTGAATCGCTGCAATTCCAAAGCGGTTCCGGCCAAGCCGATGTCAGTATCAACACCATCAGTGGCCGGATTAAACTGCAGCAATAATCAGCTGTATCGCACCAAGGCCTCCAGCTGGCCTTGGTGCCTTTTCTTCAGCCTACCGAGGCTATCTCCGCTTCGGTCAGATAACGCCACTCACCGGGTTCCAGTTCGCTATCCAGTTCTATGGCGCCGATTGACTCACGATGCAAGGCTTCCACTTTGTTGCCCACAGCGGCAAACATACGTTTCACCTGATGATATTTACCTTCGGTAATGGTTAACAAGACTTCGGTTGGGCTAATCAGCTGCAGCTGCGCCGGCCTGGTCAGCCCCTCTTCCCGGTGCAGCGCCAGGCCAGCGGCAAATTGTGGGATCAAGTCTTCAGTAACAGGGCTGGCCAGCCACACCCGGTAGCGTTTGCCGCATTCCTTCTTGGGAGAGGTTAGCTTGTGCGACCACTGACCATCATCGGTAATCAACACCAGACCTGTGGTATCAGCATCCAGGCGCCCGGCAATGTGCAGATTCTCGGGCTTTTCTATCTCCAGTAGACTGATGACCGAAGGATAGGCCTCATCCACGGTTGAGCAGATAGTATCGACCGGCTTATGCAACATCAGATATCTGTTGCCTATCAAGCTGATAGGCTCACCGTCGAAGCACACTTTCATGCCGTCACGCACCTTGAAGCTGGAGTCCTTGACGATTTCACCATCGACACTGATTTCACCGCGGTGCAGCGCCTTCTTGGCCATGGAACGGGTCAGCTCTGTAGACTCACAGATAAATTTATCTAAACGCACTTGGCTATCCAACCTCTTGAGTTATGCCGTGTCAATTGCGCGCCATTATGGAGCCTGACAAGCTAAAGGGCAAAGACTGTCAAACGCTCACTCAAATAAGCGCCTGTAACCTTTGCTTACAACTCCCGCGTCGCCGAAGCTCACTGTCGTCGCAGCGGGACTTGTTTACATTCCTACACAGGCCTTAACATAGGCATCACTGCGGTTTTTCCCGAACAAACGGGTGTGCAGCCAATCTGATAAAAATGTCCCCTAGCGGGACAGCAAAGAACAAAGAAAAGGAAACAGCATGAGAAAAGTACTCATTGGGGGATTGTGTGCCTCACTCATCGCAGGCCTATCTGCCTGTAATGACAAAACGGCTGAGACCCAGGCTGAAACAGCCAAACAGCCGGAAGTCGCCAAAACCGCAACTGCCGCCGCCGTCAGCCAAGCCCTGGGTTCGGGAATTGAATTTGCCAACTTTGACAAGTCTGTTCGTCCTCAGGATGACTTCTATACCTATGTCAACGGCGGCTGGATCAAGAACACAGAGATCCCGGCAGATCGCACCAGCACAGGCGCTTTCTATGACCTCAGGGAAAAATCCCGTGACGATGTCAAAGCCATTATTGAAGAGGTGGCGCAGAGCAAAGATCTCAAGCCCGGCAGCGACGAGCAAAAAGTGGCCGACCTTTACCGCTCCTTTATGGACAGCGATACGCTCAACCAGTTGGGGATCAAGCCACTGGAGAGCGAGCTGGCAATCATAGATGCCATCAAAGACAAGCAAGCACTGGCGGCCTACTTCGGCAAGAGCCAAATTCTCGGTGGCGGCACGCCCATGGCCTTCTATATCGATGTCGATGCCAAGGACTCCAGCCGCTATGCCACCCATATCTGGCAATACGGCCTGAGCCTGCCGGAGAAAGACTATTACTTCAACGAAGGTGAGCGTTTCGTCAACATCCGCAAGGCCTTTGTTGAGCATATCGCCAAGATGTTCACCCTGGCCGGTTTTGCCGAGCCACAACAAAGCGCCGAAGCCATCATGAAGCTGGAAACCGCCATCGCCGCCAAGCATTGGGATGTGGTTGAAAGCCGTGACAGCACCAAGACCTACAACAAGTTTGAGGTCAAAGAACTGTCAACACTGGCGCCGGACATCGACTGGAACGCCTACCTGACTGCGCTTGGCGCCGACAAGCAAGCCGATATCATCATCAATCAGCCCAGCTTTATCGAAGGCCTGAACCAGATAGTTAAAGACACAGATCTGGCGACCTGGAAAACATATATGCGCTGGCAGCTGTTGACCCACTTCGCCTCAGATCTGAGCGAGCCGCTGGATAAAGAAAACTTCGAGTTCTTCGCCAAGACACTCAACGGCCAGCAAGAACAGGAACCTCGTTGGAAGCGCGGTGTTGCCAAGGTCAACAGCCTGCTGGGTGAAGTCGTGGGTAAAGTATACGTCAAGCGCCACTTCGCCCCTGAAGCCAAGGAGCGGATGGAGCATCTGGTGGAAAACCTGCGCGGTGCCTACGCCGACAGCATAGATGAACTTGAGTGGATGGGCGCAGACACCAAAGTTGCCGCCAAGGAAAAACTGGCCAAGTTCAACCCGAAAATCGGCTATCCCGACAAGTGGGAAGACTACAGCAAGCTGACTATCAAGGCTGACGACCTGGTCGGTAACGAGATCCGCGCCGGTGAAGTGGAACATCAGAAACAACTGGCCAAGTTGGGCAGCCCCATAGACAAGGGCGAATGGCACATGACGCCACAAACCGTCAACGCCTACTACAACCCGACCATGAACGAAATCGTGTTCCCGGCCGCCATCTTGCAGCCACCTTTCTTTAATATGGCTGCCGACGATGCCGTCAACTATGGTGGTATAGGTGCGGTTATCGGCCATGAGATGGGTCACGGCTTTGATGATCAGGGTGCCAAGTTCGACGGCGAAGGCAATATGCGCGACTGGTGGACCGAGCAGGATCTGAAAGAATTTGCCGCTCGCGGCAAGGCGCTTATCGCCCAGTACGACGGCTACTATGTGTTTGACGACCTACACGTTAACGGCAGTCTGACCCTGGGTGAAAATATCGGCGATCTCTCTGGCGTCACCATAGCCTACAAGGCCTACAAAAAATCCTTGGCGGGCAAAGAGGCTCCGGTAATCGACGGTCTGAGCGGTGATGAACGCTTCTTCCTCGGATTCGCCCAAATCTGGCGTGCCAAGATCAAAGAGGAAGCCATGCGCAACCGAGTGGCCACAGATCCTCATTCACCGGCTAAGTTCCGCGCCATAGGTTCACTGTCCAATATGCCGCAGTTCTACAGCACATTTGACGTGAAGCCAGGTGACGGCATGTATATTGAGCCGGCCCAGCGCGTAAAAATCTGGTAATTTTACGCTTGCCAACAAAGGCGCCTCAAGGCGCCTTTGTTTTTAGATGAATAAAGTTTCATTTAAGGTTCAGCAAGGGTTCAGAGCCAAGTGCTACATTGGAGTCAAAGCCACTTAGAAGTCATTCTGGATGCGAGGCCCCATGACCCGATTATTCCGCACTTTCCTGGTTTTCCTGTTATTGCTTTCGGCGCGCACCGCCTACGCTCAGCCTTCAGAGTATGAAGCTGAACCAAGAGACGACAGCGGCTACAGCCAGCGCCAAAACTCGGCCCTCCCATTCAATGCCCTCAAGAAACAAAGCTTCAGCGTCCCAAGGCAGCCCGTCTCCAGCCTCAATGCCCTCTACCAGCAGGCACCGATGGCACAAAATGAATTGCACAGTCTCCTGTCACAGATAGCCAATCAGAGCCAGACTGAGCTGCTCCTTGCCAAAGTGAAAGAGCGTCAACGGGCCGAAGCCAAGGTGGCGCACAAGCTGAATAACGACCCCGCCGCCCTGACAGATCTGGTGCGAGCCACCCTGATAGCCGACAACCTTGATGACCTGCAGCTGGCCTTTGACACCCTGAATAAACAGGCCAATGTGCTGCAGGTCAAAGACAGGTTTGCCCAGCCAAAGGCCTCTGGCTATCGGGATATCAACCTGCTGCTGCAACTGCCGAAAAGTGGCCTGATTGCCGAAGTTCAGTTGCACTTAAGGGAGATTGCCGCCATCAAAAACGGCGCCGAGCACCAAGTCTATGAAGAGGTGCAGGCGATGGAACATAAGGCTGCCCGCGAGCAAAGGCCGCTGAGCGAGCTGGAACTGGCCCGGATCCAGAAGCTGCGCCAGGAATCACACAAGCTGTACCACAAGGCCTGGTTAGGTTATAAACGCCAACAAACCCAGACTCTTGGCATAGAAAATACCATAGTCGCCTGACAAAGCTTGTCAGCGGCCAACAAGCCGCTATACTCCAGCGCATTGACCCTCGGCCAAAGCGTAAAATCATGCATGAAATCATAGAGCAACTGCAGGAACTGTCAGAGCAGGTTCCTGTACCGCTGGATCTGCCCGGCTTTGACGATCTGGTGGATATCGAAGAGCAAATACTCATCCCTCTGCCTGCGGAGCTGAAAGAATATCTGCTGCATGCCAGCGATGTTATCTATGGCAGCCTGGAGCCGGTGACCGCTGCCGATCCCCAGTCCCACACCTATCTGCCGGAAGTGACCTCCTATGCCTGGTCGCTGGGAATGCCCAGAGATCTGATTGCCATCTGCCAAACCGGTGATGACTTTTACTGCATAGATCAGGAAGGTGTGGTCTACTTCTGGAACCAGGACGGCCTGGATGAAGAAGATTGCTGGGAGTCATTCTGGCAATGGGTCGAAGACGTCTGGCTGCAAAGCTGACACAGGTCGGCATTCCCTAGGCGCCACGCCATCAGACACATAGAAAAAACAGGAAGCATTATGTCCAAACAATATCCGCTCAACGCCATCGAGTTTCAGTGCCTGCGCCAATCTCTTGGCTTGGGCACCGCCCAGGCCGCCGAGTTGCTGAAAGTCGATGAAGCCGAGTTGCTCTCCTGGGAAACGGGCGAGGCGCAGGTAAGCGAACTGGCTCAGAAAAAACTGCTGGAAATCGACGATATTATCGAGATGCAGGTGCTGAACACCTGTGATGGTATCGAGGCCATGTTCAAGAAAGAACCCAAGCGCCGTTTGGCCTTTGTGGTTTATCCTACCCAGGCGATTTACACCCAGTACAACCCTGAGTTTTTAAGCTCGCTGCCACTCACTGAGTTGTACAATACCGCCGCCTGGCGGATCAAGAAAGAGTGCAAACTGGTGCTGGAAGTGGATATCAGCCTGGTGCCACTGGATGTGGAATCCTACAAGGCCTTCAGAGAGCAGCAAGGCGGGCTGGGGGAGAGCCGCGAAAGCCGCGCCAAGTGGGCGGCCGCACAGCTCTGAAATATCACGGCCCCGAAATACTGCGGCTTTAAACCAGAGTTTGATTAATCAGTTAAATTGGCGCTGGCTTTGTCCAGCGCCTTTTTCATTGCCGGACGCAGGTTAAGCCTGTCTCGGTAAGCCGCCAGTTTGGGCGGGATCTGCTGCTCAAAAATGGTGGCCCAGTTCAGAGTATGGGCCAGCAGTATATCGGCCACAGTCAATTCATCACCGAGCAAAAATGGGCTATCAGGCAGCCACTGCTCGGCAATCGCCGCGGCCTTGTTGAACTCCCATACGGCAGTGGCTTGAATCGCCGCCACCCGCTGCTCCTCCGGCAAGGCAAACCTGTGCTTGCCCATGGTCCACAACGGCTGCTCCAACTCGGTTATCACAAAGCTCAACCATTGATGATGATGCCCGGAGGCTGCCGTGCCTGGCTTGGGCAACAGACGCCCCTCACCGTAACGCTCGGCCAGATAGAGCATAATGGCCGCCGATTCGGTCAATACCAGACCGTCATCCTCGAGCACGGGGATTTTACCGCAGGGATTAAGCGCCAGGAACTCAGGAGTGCGGTTCTGCTGCTTGGCCATATCCACAAAGTGAAACTCCCAGGGCAGTTCCAGCTCTTCCAACAACCAGGAAACCCGCAGCGCCCGGCTTCGCGGCGTGCCATAGAGTCGAATCATATTACTTTCCTTAAATTGCCCTGTCGCCATAAGCAATGGCTAACGCAGGTATGGTGGCAGAAAAGGCGCCCGCAGGCGCCATGATGATAAGGTCAACAGCAACAAGATACTCCCACTGCCTCAAGCTTGTCACTCTGTCCCTGTTTCTCGGCTCTTATGTCTCACTTCTTATGTCTCACTTCTTATCTTAACTCTCCAGCATCCGGCCCTTGCCAGTTTGCCATCAAGGGCCGGGGGCCTGCTCAGAAGTTAAGACTAACCTTGGTGTAGATGAAACGGCCTCTGGGGTTATGCACAGACATCACATAGCCATAGAGATCGCCATCGCCATCACCTATGGCAAACGGCGGCTCTTCATCCAACAGGTTGTTGACCCCGAGCGTCCACTTGAACATCTCGTTGAAACGGTAGGAAGCCTGCAAGTCCACCAGGAACTGGGCATCCACCATACGTGACTTGTTCTCGGTAAAGTCGAGGGCGCCGTCGAAGTTGATATCCGGCGTATCCTCAAATTCACCTATGTAGCTGACATTGAGGTTGGCGGCAAAGTCGCCCATGGTCCAGTTAGTGCTGGCCAGCCAGCGGTACTGGGGATACTCATACTCGCCGGTATAATCCAGGCCGTCCTTTTCAAACTTATCCAGATAGCTCCACTCAAGGCCAAACTTGAGATCGCCATAGCTGTCCAGCTCCAGGCCGTAGTGAGCCGAGATATCCAGGCCCTGGGCCTCCTGGGAGCTTAAGTTAACAAAGCTTGAGTGAATCACATCAAGCACCCCGAGCGGCTCGCCACCGGCGGGGGGCAGGCGCACACAGATAGCGCTGTTTTGATCATTACAGTTGGCGGCATAGATATCGCCCAGAGGCTGCTCGTCTATCTTGTTGTCCTGGGTGATGTTCCAGATATCGAAGCCGATATCGAACTTCTGGCTCGGCGCCCAGATCATACCTATGTTCCAGGTTTCCGACTCCTCGGCGTCCAGATCCGGGTTACCGGCAAATACCGTGTTGTAATCCAGTACCTCACAGTCGGCCTCGGAGATACCCTGAGCGGCGCAGGCATAGGTATCTTTAAAGAAGTTACTCTTTTCCGAAGGGCCCAGGCCTATCTGAGCCAACGATGGTGCCCGGAATCCCTGGGCCCAGGAGGCGCGCATACTCAAGTCTTCCGTCATGCCCCAGTGGAATGCCACCTTAGGATTGGTGGTGGAGCCAAAATCGCTGTAATGATCGTAGCGCCCCGCCAGTTGCAGCTCAAAGCTGTCGGTCACCGGAATGGAAAACTCCAGGTAGGCGGCATACTGATCGCGCTCGGCCGCGGCGGAAACCGCTTCAGTCCCGAAGATAAGCCCGCGCTGGAACTGCTCATCGGGCACATCGCTGACATCCTCTTCACGATATTCCATCCCGGCGGCCAGCATGATATCCCTGTCTGCCAGGGTAAAGGCATGCCCCGAAATGCTGGCATCATAGGCGGTAATATGTGACTTGCCCTGACGCACCAGACTGGTGGTAATGGCATCTATCACCTCGGGTGAGTTGATGGTGCCGCCAAAGGGGTTGTAGTTGCCGAGATTGATTTGCTCCTGCAGATAGTCCACCCGCACCCAGCCCTGGCTGCGATCCCCTGTCTGGGTCGACTCACTGCGCCCCTTTTGGGCCGAGACTTCCCAGTCCCACTCCTTGAAGCTGCCGCGCAGACCGGCCACTAATCTCAAGCTGTCGGACTCGATATCCCAGCGGCGGGGACCGGCATCCACTGTGCGGAAGCGACCTATGTCAATATCCTGACCAAAAGGATTGTTGGGATGTGAACCGGGAACCGTCAAACCGGCGGTTTCATCCAGCGGTGTGGCGGCGCCACCGGCCTTGGAAGTATTGTGCTGAGCCGCCAACTCCAAAAAGGCGGTCAGGGCGTCACTCAGGTGATACTCAAACTGACCTATGGCGCCTATGCGCTCGGCCTCGGGGATCACCAAGTTATAGGGGCCATAATCGAACAGGCAGCTGCCGCTCGATGTGGCGGAATCGGCCGGACAAGCCGGATCTATGGTCTTGACGCCATTGACATAGAAATACCCGGGAAAGCCCCGCGAGGAACGGAAATCCTCCCCGCCCCAGGGCGACTGATTGGCGGTACCAAACTGCCCCATCTCATCGGCGCTCAGGGTCGAGTTGCTGAAGTAATCCAGGATCACAGACGCGCTGCCCTTGTCACTCATGGTGCCCCACACCAGACTGGCGGTCTTTTCGTTGTAATTGGGGCCATCTGTGGCGCCATAGCCGAGATTGACTTCAATGCCCTCGATGTTTTTCCTCAGCACTATGTTGACCACCCCGGCGATGGCATCCGAGCCATAGATGGCCGAGGCGCCGTCCTTGAGTATATCTATCCGCTCAATGGCCGATACGGGAATGCTGTTGATATCGACAAAAGAATTGCTGACCCCTTCGGCAAAGGCGCTGATGGAAACCCGGCGACCATTGATCAGCACTAAGGTTGCATCCGGCCCCATGCCACGCAGGCTGATGGCGGCGGCACCGTTGGCGGTAGAGTCCTGGCTGTTGCCGCGGGTGGAGAAAGTGCCGGCCCCGGCCGCCGGCATTCTTTCCAGCAACTGCTGCAGGTTGTCGTAGCCCATGTTGGCAATATCTTCCTTGCCTATGGATTGAATGGGCGATGGGCCTTCCATATCGGTACGTTTAATCCGCGAGCCTGTGACTTCGATACGCTCCACAGACTCCTCGGCCGCGAAGGATTCTCCGGTAGGGGTCAAGGCAAGTGCGACGGCGCAGGCACTCAGGACAAGGTGAGGTCTGTTCATAATTATCCCTAATTTTTTCAGCTGTTTTTGTGGAAAACAACCACGACTACAAACTTCCGTGTTGTCATATTTTTTTAACATTTACCGATTCAACTTAACTCTTTAATATCTAAAGTCAATGCCTCTACCCGAGGTAAATTTGATTTTACTGATATAGGAAGTCGCCATGTCCACAGCCGCCGCGCCACTGCTTCAGGCTCGCTTTGCCGATAATATCGCCAACATAAGCGCCGAGCTGACCGAGCGTAAGCTAGTGGTGCGCCGCGGCCTACTGACCCGCACCGAAAATACTGTGCCCTTGGATAAAATCACCGACATGGCGCTTATTCAGCGGCCACTGATGCGCCTGTTCGGTCTGAAGAAACTCAAGCAGGAAACCGCCGGACAATCCGGCAATGACGCCCTGATAAGCCTGGTTGGCATAGTCGATGCTGACGGATTTCGCGCCGCAGTGCTGGCACTGGTGTTTCTCAGCCTGGGTGCCGGTATCATGCATGACTCAGGAGCCTCCTTTGCCGACTCTGGAGCCCAGTTTACCGGGCAGTTGATCTCCCTCTACGCCAGCGTGCTCGGGGAGTGGAGCCGTATGCTTATCGCCTTGGTGGCGCTGTTGTGTATTTTCTCCACCACTGTCACTGTGCTCAATGGTTACAGCCGCCCCCTGGATGCCGGTTGGCGCCTGCTGCTTGAGCGCCGCCCCAGCGGTAAACGCCTGGCGGTGATCCTGCTGGTTATGTCGCTGCTGGCCTTGCTGCTGTTCCTGTTCTTCAAGGGTGCCTTGCTATCACTGTTGGAATTGGTGATGATCCAGGCCTTTATGACCACCTGCATTTTTGCCTGGTTGAATCTACGGCTGATGAGTTCCAAAACCCTGCCGACTGAGGCTCGTTACGGCAAGGGCATGCAACTCTGGGGCTGGCTGGGACTCGGTTACCTGTTTGGCTTTGCGCTGCTGTTTATCTATTGGTATTGCTACATCAAATAAGGAAGTTGCATGAACTGCTCACCGCTGGCAAAGCCGCGCTTTTTAGGGCCAAACCTCTCATCGACAGTCAAAGGCATCACCATGGCCTGCATGCTGGGATTCACTTTAAGCCTGAGCGCGGCGCCAGGGCCCAAACAAGAGCCGGCACCAGGCAAGGGTTCGGCGCCATCTGCCTGCCACAGCCAAGAGCTGACACAACAGCTACAGCTGATAATCAAGCAAAACCCCCTGCCCTTCAGCGGCGTAATCGAGTTAAGGCAAGGTAAAAAGACACTGCTGAGCCATGCGGCCGGAGAAAGCCTGGGCAAACCCATCACCTCTGATAGCCAATTTGTGCTGGGTTCACTATCAAAGCAAGTGTTTGCCGTCTTGGTGATGCGGGCGATAGAAAGAGGCGATTTCAAGCTCAATGACAGCGCCGCCGCCCTGCTCGGCAAAAAGGCCGAACTGGATCCGGCCATCACTGTCGCCATGTTGCTGAGCCACACATCCGGCATAGGCATCCAAGGACAAGCCTTGCTGTTCACCCCGGGCAGCGATTTTAAATACAGCAATGACAATTATTGGCTGCTGGCCGAGATCCTCAAGCGTAACGGCAGCAGCAGTACTCAATTGCTGCAACGCTTCTTTGATGCCGAGGGGCTTGAGCTCAAGGCCCGCACCGGCAGTATTGAAAGTATCCAGGAACAGTTACCCCATCTGGCGATAGGAAGAACCGAGACAGACAGCGGCTTTGAGAGCGTGGCCGAGCAGTTGACTCTCACAGATAAGCTGCTGGCCAGCGGCGCCCTTATTGGCTCCGCCTCTGCCTTTGCCGACTTTCAGCAGGCCCTGCATCAGGGGCAACTACTGAGCCCTGGCGGCTATCTGCAACTGCTGGCGCCAAGAGGCAAACGCCCCCATCGTTGGGGCGAGCTGAATTATGCCGCCGGAATACAACTGAGCCCTGAGTTGCCCCTGGAGTTCAGCCACAGTGGTTACATAGCGGGTTATATCAGCACGGCGATTTATTATCCGGACTCGGGCTTCAATCTGGTGGTGCTGGAAAACACCTCTTGGTCACTCAAAGATATAGGCCGGGTGTTCGCCCTTCACGACAAGCTGCGACAAGCGGTGCGCGAAACGGCCGCGAACTGTCCACTGGAAAAAGCGGCAAATCTGCCCGGCTTTTAGGTATAATGCCGCAATACTGCGGAGCCTCCGCGCCTAACGCACCTAAGTCAATCGCCAGACAGTGTTAAAACTAAGCCGGGAGTCAAACCGGCCCAGGGACATTCATGACCAACAACGATATTCTGCGCCGCTTGCGCTTTGTCTTTAATTTCAACGACTCCAAGGTATTGCGTCTCTACGCTAAAATGAAGCGTGAAATGAGTGAAGCTGAGCTGGCCGGCCTGCTCAAGAAAGAAGATGAAGAAGGGTTCCGTCCCTGTGACGATCGCACCCTGTGCCAATTTCTCGATGCCGTGATCATCGACAAACGCGGCCTGCGTCCCGGCAGTGGCATTCCGCAGCCGCTATCCAGCCTGAACAACAACATCATCTTCAAGAAACTCAGAATCGCCTTGGAACTGAAAGAAGAAGATATTATTGCCATTCTTGAACTGGCCAACTTCCGTATCGGCAAGGCTGAGCTGAGCGCCCTGTTCCGCAACCCGGAGCACAAGCATTACCGCTATTGTGGTGATCAGTTAATGCGTAACTTTATCAAAGGCTTGTCACTTAAATATCGCGGTAAGTAAGCCAACAAGCAACGACTGATTTCTCCTTTGGAACCAGGCATCCGCCTGGTTCTTTGTTTTGTGTCGTTACCCTCTTAGGCTCAGGCCAATCCGGTTTGCCGCGTTTTAAACAAAATTTTTGCTCAAGCCCTCGCCCGCAGGCAACAAAGATCACATTTCGTGGTAATCTATGCGGATTTAGATCACAGCCCGTCATCCACCAACAAAGAACATAAAAGGTTAGCCATGGACGATAATAAACGCCCCTTATATCTGCCTTTTGCCGGTCCGGCTATTCTCGAAGCGCCGTTGATCAACAAAGGTAGTGCATTTACCGAGGAAGAGCGTATTTTCTTCAACCTCGAAGGCTTGGTGCCCTACGTGATTGAAACGATCGAAGAGCAGGCCTCACGTGCCTACGATCAGTTCAAGAACTTCAGCAATGATCTGGACAAGCATATCTATCTGCGCAATATCCAGGACACCAACGAGACCCTCTTCTATCGTCTGGTTCAGAACCACATCACAGAGATGATGCCTATCATCTACACCCCAACCGTCGGGTTGGCCTGTGAACGCTTCTCCAAAGACTACCGCCGTAACCGCGGCCTGTTTATCTCCTATCCGAACAAGGATCGCATCGACGACATACTCAACAACTCCACCCGTCACAAGGTGAAGGTGATAGTAGTTACCGATGGTGAGCGTATTTTGGGACTCGGCGATCAAGGGATCGGCGGTATGGGGATCCCGATTGGAAAGTTGTCGCTCTATACCAGTTGCGGCGGCATCAGCCCGGCTTACACTCTGCCCATCACCTTGGATGTGGGAACAGATAATCCGCATCTGCTGGAAGATCCCATGTATATGGGTTGGCGCCACCAGCGCATAGGCGGTGAAGAATATCTGGAATTTATTGAAGCCTTTATGCAGGCGGTTCATCGCCGCTGGCCCGAGGCCTTGATCCAGTTCGAAGACTTCGCCCAGAAAAACGCCATGCCGCTGCTGGAGCGTTACAAGGATAAATACTGCTGTTTCAACGATGACATTCAGGGAACCGCCGCCATCACAGTTGGCTCACTGCTCGCCGCCTGTAAGGCCGCCGGCACTCAGTTGAGCCAGCAAAGAGTTGCCTTCCTCGGCGCCGGCAGCGCAGGTTGCGGCATCGCCGAAGCGATTATTGCGCAGATGGTTTCCGAAGGGATAAGTGATGAGCAGGCCAGACGCCAGGTGTTTATGGTCGATCGCTGGGGATTGTTGCAGGACAATATGCCCAACCTGTTGCCATTCCAGCAGAAGCTGGCGCAAAAGCGCGAAGAGCTGCAGCAATGGAGCAACTTCGGTGACAACATCTCATTGCTGGATGTGGTCAACAACGGCAAGCCGACAGTGCTTATCGGGGTTTCCGGCGCCCCTGGGCTGTTCAGCGAGGAGATCATCCGCGCCATGCACAGCCACTGCCCAAGACCGATAGTGTTCCCGCTGTCCAACCCCACCAGCCGGGTTGAAGCCACGCCCAAAGATATTCTGCATTGGACCAATGGCCAGGCGCTGGTTGCCACCGGCAGCCCCTTTGAGCCTGTGGTCATAGACAACCAGACCTATGAAATCGCCCAGTGCAACAACAGCTATATCTTCCCCGGCATAGGCCTTGGGGTATTGGCCAGTGGTGCCAAGCGGGTCTCCGATGAGATGCTGATGGCCTCCAGCCGCGCCTTGGCAGAATGCTCGCCGCTGGCGCTCAACGGCAGTGGTTCCCTGCTGCCTAAGCTGGAAGAGATCCAGAAGGTCAGCAAGCACATCGCCTTTGCCGTCGGCAAGGTCGCCATCGAGCAAGGCCACGCATTGCCGACTTCCGATGAGATGTTGCAACAGGCTATCGAGAGTAATTTCTGGCAGCCTGAGTATCGCCGCTACAAGCGTACTTCCTTCTAAGAGCGTCCGCACACATAAAAAACCGGCATATTAAGAAGATAATGCCGGTTTTTTTATTTAGCCATTGGCTATCACATCTCGAATACTGTTGAGCAAGCGCCTATCGGTACGGGCCTTTTTCAACTTGCGCACACTCTCCTTGAGCGCCGACTGTGAAATACGATCATATATGCCGCTATATTCCTGCTCGGCAATAGCCTCGTCGGTATCCGCCAATTGGGCGATATCCTGGGCCATCAAACTCAGTTGCAACCAGGCCGAAGCGATAAAAAAGCCGTGAAAATCGGCTCTGGGCAGCAACTTGGCAGCACTTGGCGGCAGCTTGTCCCAAGCCTGTTTGAACTCAGACTCCTTATCATCCAGCAGTTGTTCAAACAGATTGTCATAGGCTTCTTTCAGCGCCGTCGGCAACTTATCCATGGGCAGAACTTGAGAGCAGATATTGATGGCGGCACTATGTGCCTGTTGCCGGTATTGAGCATCAACTTGAGTCATTGTGTATTCCGTCTAAAAGCGATTGGCGGCGAGTATAGCACCGGCATGAAACAGCAATCCATCTCCAATTGGCACCATGAAAATACCAAAAAGTCAGCGAAATAACGGAGCCAAGCGGGCTCAAAACCAGGTAACAGGCATTGGATGAAACCCTACTTGGTGCGCAAATTTAACGATTTATTGCTGGTCAGCCAATGCCCTGGTGCGTATGCTTAGTAACATAATATAAACATATCTCTATCGGTAAGCGTGAAGTCATACTTTTTGAAATCAGCCTTCGCTCTGCTACTTTTGTCCGGCATGGTTCCGCTCGCTCAGGCATTGGATAACCCCGAGGCAGATAAGTTATTCAAACTGCTTGAAAATGGGCAGGTCAATAATGTTGCCAAGGTGGAGCAAACTCTAGAGCGGATAGCCCAATTGTTGGCAGATAACGATCTTGATCGCCAAGTAAGACTCAGGCGCGCCCGCTGTTGGAGCTATGACATCAATAATAATGCCAAGGTTGATGCAGCAATAGATTACGCCAATACCCAAGAACAGGTGGCTGAAAATCAAGCTTATCCGGAAGCCCTGACCGACTTTCGCCTGTGCCATGGTTGGTACTCTCAACTCAAAGGTAATATGGAGCAGGCCAAAGCCGACTATGACCAAGCCTTACAACAAGCCTACCAACTCGAAGACCGCCGGTTAATCGCGGATGCCCGCAGTATGCGTGGTGCCATGTATTCTTTTCAGGGCAATTTTGCACTGGCATTGGAAGATCTTCTGACCGCCCAACAGCTCTATGAACAACTCAAACTGGATTATTGGAGCCGCTACAACTTGGTTGATCTCGCTACCAGCTTTCGTCGTTTCGGCGATCCGCAGAGTGCACTCAACTATTACCGCCAATTGGAACAGGCTTATCGCCAAGGAGGCCATGAAGAACAAGCCTATATTGTCAATGGCGAGATGGCCATAGCTCTCGAGGAATTGGGAGATTTCGAAGCGGCTGTGACCAAATTCCAGCAGTCTTACAACTATCTCAAACGACAAGGAATGACTGTCGAAGCCGCAGGAGTTTCGGTCAATATGGCAGGTTCGCTGTTGAAACTCGACAGAATAGAGGATGCCAAACAGGCATTGGAACGCGCCAAACCATTTGTGACCGAGCAACAGGGTGGCTTTTACAGCTTTATGCAACTCTACAGCGCCGATGTGCTGCTGCGCCAAGGTCAGGCGGAACAAGCTATGGTCCCCTTGGCCAAGGCAGAACAGAGTTTTCGGGATATCAGTAATGACAGGGGATTGGCCGAACTCTATCTGCTCAAAAGTGAAGTATTGGCCGCACAGGGACTTTGGCAAGAATCAACAAACGTGCTCAAATCATATATCTCCCTGCATTCTGAACTGGATAGTAAGCTTCAGTCATACCGCACCACAGAGATGCGTACCCGCTTCAATGCCGACCGCATGGCAAAAGAAAACCAACGTCTGCTGGAAAGCGAGCGTCTCAAAGAACAGGAGGTGCAGATACTGCAGCAAAACCGCCTGTTGCAGCTGGCGGTGCTGATCCTTGCCAGCATCATTATTTTCATTATGGCGATTCTGGCCTATAAACAAACCGGAAGGTCACGTCAATTTCAGAAGATAGCCCATACGGATCATCTCACTCAGTTGGCCAACCGACGCTATACCTATCAAAGGGGAGAAGCGTTATTCAATCAGGCCAAACATTCAGGCGTACCTATGTCTGTTATTCTGTTTGATGCCGATAACTTCAAGGATATCAACGACCAGTTTGGTCATGATGGCGGTGATAAGGTACTGCAACACCTGGCGAGCGTGAGCCAAACGCTTATTCGTGAGCAAGATCTACTGGGGCGGATCGGTGGTGAAGAGTTTCTGCTGCTGTTGCCGGAAACCAGTCGAGAAGAATGCCTGAAGATTGCTGAGCGTTTACGTCAAACCTTGGCAGAGTCAAGTCCAGAGGCGCTTGCAGGCGAGTCCAGAGTCACCATCAGTGCCGGGGTGGCGACTCTCAATACCGAGTTACAATTTTCAGAGCTGCTGAAACTGGCAGATAACGCTCTATACCGCGCCAAAAATAAAGGGCGTAATAGGGTAGAAAGCGCCTGAACCTCCCCCACCAATCAGTAATTCAGTGGCTATGCCATAACACTTCAGCCTCAGGCAGTGACGCCTTTGCTCCAAACCATTCAAAATACAGAGCATCAAATTCGCCACTTCGCTGCAATGCCAGCAGCGCCTTGTGCCAGGCTTCGACTCGCGCAGGATCTGTGCCACTGGAGAACGCCAGATATAACCGCAAGTGTGCCAATTCCAGCACAGGTCTCACAGCAGTCAACGGTTGATCCAATTGCCGCAAGACGCCCTGAACCGCGATCTCTGCCTGACACCAATAACGCACCCGCTTATGCAGCAACTGCCTGGCCGAATACTGAGGAAACCCCGAGATTAGCAACCGCTCATCCGCAATATCCCTCAACAACCTTTGCGCCGGAGAGTGACGATAAATCGCTATATTACCGGCCGCAGCCGCCTGTGATAGATCTGCCGGAGTGAAGTCATCATCCATGCGGGCATAAAGCTGGATACGGGTTTCGGCAATCGGGCCAACAAAATCAAATTGCTGCCGTCGCTGTTTATCAATAGAAGTGGCAAATAACAGGATATTGGCATGATGAGTTGCCATATTTATGGCGCGGGCCCAAGGCAAGATCTCTATGACTGGCTCATCATCGGTGGCGGTGACTTTGTGGTTCAACGCCTTTACCAAGGCAACGGCATAACCATCAGTTTGTCCTTGGTATTCATAACTCATGGGTGGCCAGGCTTCGGTCAAAAGCCTCAGAGGCACAAGTCTGGACTCGGGAGGCTCATTCCCGGCCTGGACGAAACCAGCAAAAATGCAGCCACACACAATCAAGCAGGCCCAAAACAGAGGCTTAATTGTCGGCATATATTCATTCCCCCTCGGTTTCAGCATAGCACCGACAAAAGCCAAAATCGCCGTTTGCGGCAACTGTGAGCGATTCTGCTTTACTGATATAATCAGGTCTTTTCCCCGGTCAGCCTCTGTTCATGTCAGCTCCTCAACCACCACAATTTGATCCCTGTATGCTTGGAAAGCTCGCCCGCGACATAAAAGCCTGGGGCAAAGAGCTGGGTTTTGCTCAAGTGGGGATCACAGATACAGATCTTCGCCGCGAAGAGCCCAGGTTACAGGCCTGGCTCGATAAGGGCTATCACGGTGAAATGGGCTATATGGCCAGCCACGGCATGATGCGGGCCCGCCCGGCCGAACTGCATCCCGGCACTTTGCGAGTCATCTCAGTACGGATGGACTATCTGCCGCCAGAAGCGGGGTTTGCCTTCAATCTCAAAGATCCTAACCTTGGCTATATCTCCCGTTATGCCGGTGGCCGCGACTATCACAAGCTGATGCGTAATCGCTTGAAAAAGTTGGGCGAGCGCATAGATGAAGCGCTCAAAACCCTGCAACTTGAAGGCAGTGGCTTTCGGCCCTTCGTCGACTCGGCTCCCATTCTGGAACGGCCGCTGGCAGCAAAGGCCGGGATCGGCTGGACAGGTAAACACTCACTGATCCTCAACCATGAGGCCGGCAGTTGGTTTTTCCTCGGCGAACTGCTGGTGAACCTGCCGCTACCCTTGGATGTCGCCATAGCCGAAGGCTGCAACACCTGCGTTGCCTGCATCACAAGTTGCCCAACCGGCGCCATAGTCGAGCCTTATGTGGTCGATGGGCGCCGCTGTATCTCCTACCTCACCATAGAGCTGGCCGGCAGCATTCCGCTGGAGTTTCGACCACTGCTCGGCAATCGCATCTACGGTTGCGATGACTGTCAACTGGTATGCCCCATCAACCGCGCCGCCCCCTTGACCGCAGAGACAGACTTTCATCTAAGGCCACAACTTAAGCAACCCAAACTGCTGGAGCTGTTCGCCTGGAGCGAGACCGAGTTTTTGAAAAACACCGAAGGCAGCGCCATTCGCCGCATAGGTCATGAACGCTGGCTACGTAATATTGCAGTGGCGCTGGGCAATGCCCCCGGCAGTGAAACCATAGTTGTCGCCCTGCAGGCGCGACTGACAGATGCCTCGGAGCTGGTCGCCGAGCACATAACGTGGGCACTGGCGCAGCAGGCAGAAAAACTCAGCGGCAAGGACACAGTGCCCATTCCCGCCCGCAAGACAGGACGCCTGATCCGGATAGTGGAAAAAGGCCTGCCAAGAGATGCCTAAATTCAAGTCTAATCCAGGGTAAAACCCACTTTGATGGTGACCTGCCAATGAGCGATGACACCGGCTTCCAGGTGGCCGCGGGTATCTATCACTTCAAACCAGCGCAGATTGTGCAGCGACTGACTGGCCGCCGCGATGGCATTCTTGACCGCTTCATCTGAGCTGATGGGGGATGAACCTGTCAGTTCTATTATCTTGTATACATGACCCATGGGGCTTCTCCTGATAGTTATCTGAGTCCGGTTGGTGACCTGAGTATAGACAGAAATGGCCGATGGCATATTTCCCTCAGTTTCTGTATATTTCTCAGTTGGATAACCATCAGAAAAAATCAAGGGATTGCCATGCAATTAAAACATTCAGGTCCAGGGATAGCCTCATTTGTCACCAGCATATTGAGTGGAATCGCCCTGTTTATTACTTTTATTGTTGCCGGAACCCTGGAAACAACAACACCGGGCGGCATGGATGAAAACTCCATGGAAGCGGTTCTTGTAGGGTTAATGATCATCTTTATGATGCTGGTCTGTCTGGTGTCTTTGGGGTTGGGTATTGGTGGCCTGGTACAAAAAGAGCGGCAGAAAATCTTCGCCATTCTGGGCACAATCTTTTCAAGCTTGATCATCATGGGCACTGTGGGCCTGATGATACTGGGAATAAGCATGAGTTGAATCTTTACCGCGTTGAAGTCAATCAACATCAGGGGCGCATTGCGCCCCTGACTGTTATTAACCACAGAATTTTATCACCCGAGTCGACGTCGCAACTCCCTGGTGGCATCAACCATGTTCTTTAAAGCCGGCTCAACTTCCTCCCAATTACGGGTCTTCAAGCCGCAATCCGGGTTAACCCAGAGCTGGCGCAGAGGAATTTTCTGCGCCGCCTTTTCAATCAGGCTCACCATGGCCTCCACTGTTGGAATGTTGGGGGAGTGAATATCGTAAACCCCGGGGCCGATTTCATTGGGATAGTCAAAGTCTTCAAAGGCATTCAACAACTCCATCCGTGAGCGCGATGTTTCTATGGTGATCACATCGGCATCCATGGCGGCAATTGCGGCAATAGTGTCGTTGAATTCGCTGTAGCACATATGGGTGTGAATTTGGGTCTCGTCCCTGACACCGGCGGCGCTGAGCTTGAAGGCGGCCACAGCCCAATCGAGATAATGGGCCCAATCGCTGCGTTTGAGCGGCAAACCTTCCCTAAACGCCGGCTCATCAATCTGAATAATGCCTATGCCCGCCTGCTCCAATGCCACCACTTCATCGCGTATCGCCAGAGCCAACTGAGTCGCTATCTGTTCGCGGCTAATATCCTCGCGGGCAAAGGACCAATGCAATAGGGTCACAGGCCCGGTCAGCATGCCTTTCACCGGTCTATCGGTTAGACTCTGGGCATACTCGGCCCAGTCGACTGTCATCGCCTTGGGACGGGTCACATCGGCATAGATCAGCGGCGGCTTAACGCAACGAGAACCATAACTCTGCACCCAGCCATGTTTGGTAAAACCAACGCCGTCGAGCTGTTCACCAAAGTATTCCACCATGTCGTTGCGCTCGGCTTCACCGTGTACCAGCACATCTATTCCCAGCTTGAGCTGCCGTTCTATGGTATCCCGGGTCACCTGTTGCAGTTGCTCTGTGTATACAGCATCGTCCAACTCCCCCTTGCGCCAGCGGCTACGCAGGTTACGAATGGCCGCCGTCTGCGGGAATGAACCTATGGTAGTCGTCGGCAACAAAGGCAGCTTGAACCTGGCCTGCTGGGCTTGTCTGCGCACCTCAAACTCATGGTTTCGGTCGTAATCAGCCGCAATCAAGGCATCAATTCTGGCACTGAGCGGTTGATTACGCCCCTGCGCCCTGGCCGCGCGCCGACTCCGGCAACGGGTGACCACGGCTTTGGCATTTTCAGTCTCAGGCGCCTCCAAAAGCGCCTTGAGCTCCTGCAACTCGGTGAGTTTTTGCCGGGCAAAGGCCAATAGGCTCTTGAGCTCGGGCGCCAGCGCGGTTTCCACCTCAAGATCCACCGGGGTATGCAACAGGGAGCAGGAAGTAGCGAGCCAGAGCCGGTCTCCCAGATCCCGTGCCAGTGGCGCCAACTGCTCGGCCACAAGATCCAGATCGGCGGCCCAGACGTTACGGCCGTTGATCACCCCAACCGACAACACCTGCTCGGGTGCCAATGCACCAGCAAAGGCCTGCAACTGCTCGGGCGCGGTGACCAGATCCAGGTGAATACCCGCCACCGGCAGTGCCGACAACAGACTTTGATGGTGAGCTACAGTGCCGTAATAGGTTGCCAGCAACAGCTTGAGCGGCGCCGACTTGAGCACGCCGTAGGCCTGATGGAAGGCCTGCTGCCAGTTGTCATCCAGCTCAAGTGCCAGCGCAGGTTCATCCAATTGCACCCATTCAACGCCTTGGGCGGCAAATCGGGCCAGAATGGTTTGATAACATTCCAGCAGCGCCGGCAGCAGTGTCAAACGGTCGAACTCTGAACCCACTGTTTTGGACAGATACAGGAAAGTGACCGGCCCCAAGAGTACCGGCTTGGCGGTGTGACCCAACGCCTGAGCCTCGGTCACCTCTTCAAACAACTGTTCCCAGGCGATATCGAAGCGTTGATCTTCGCTGAGCTCAGGCACCAGATAATGGTAGTTGGTGTTGAAGTACTTGGTCATTTCAGACGCCGGCGCATGCTTGCCACTGGGCGCTCGGCCACGGGCAATCCGGAACAGGGTATCGAGATTGACAGCGCCGCCATCACTGTGACGCTCTGGGATTACCCCCAGAGTCGCACTCAGGGTCAGCACCTGATCATAGTAAGCAAAATCGCCGACCGGTAACAGCTCCACCCCGGCATCAGCCTGCCACTGCCAATGGGTGCGCCTAAGCTCATTGGCAACGCTTTCTAATTCGGCCACGCTGGACTCACCACGCCAATACTTCTCCAAAGCAAACTTGAGTTCACGTCGACGCCCGATACGGGGAAAGCCAAGACTGTTTAATCGCATAATGTATACCATCCTTTATAAAACATGCGGCAAATGACTGATGACGCCGGAATACAACAAATAAACATGGGCGTCTGGACGTCTAGAAGTTTATTGTGCTAGTCTCAGCACAGGCAACCGAATTGAATTCAAGGGCAACATGAGCGGCATTCATGTGGAGAGGAAATGATAGAACTGAGACACCTTCGTACTCTGATAGCACTGAAAGAAAGTGGCAGTCTGGCCGGCGCGGCGAAGAAACGTTTTGTCACCCAGTCGGCACTGTCGCACCAAATTAAAGAGCTGGAGACCCGGATTAACTCCCAGGTATTTGTCCGCAAAAGCAAACCTCTGACCTTCACGCTTGAAGGTAGTCGTCTGCTGACCCTGGCAGAAGAGATATTACCTCGGGTACAGGAAACCGAATTTGTACTCAAGCGAGGCCTATCAGGAAACTGCGGCCCCTTGAAGGTGGGTATTGAGTGCCACAGCTGCTTTCGCTGGTTAATGCCTGTGATGGAAGCCTTTCATCAGTCTTATCCGGATGCCAATCTGGATCTCTCCAGCCGCCACCTGTTCGACTCACTTAATGCGCTGGAAACCGGTGAGCTGGATATAGTGCTAACCTCAGATCCTGTACCCGGCCATGCCCTTGCCTACCAGCATCTGTTTGATTTTGAGGTGAGACTGGTGATGGCCAAAGATCACCCGCTGGCAGGCAACAGTTATATTTTGCCGCAGCAGTTGGCCGGGGAAGCGATTATCAGTTATCCGGTACCGCTGGAAAGGCTGGATATTTTCCGTCACTTCCTTGAGCCGGCCGGGGTAGTGCCTGGCCCACAAAAACGCTGCGATCTCACCAATGTATTGCTGCAACGCATCGCCTGTAAAGAAGGGGTAGCGGCCTTACCCAGCTGGTCACTGACCGAAGCCCAGGGCTTGAGCCTGACCTCGGTGAAACTCGGGCAGGAAGGCCTGAAACGGCCGCTGTTCGGTGCCTACCGCCGCGACAGCAGCAATAGAGTGCAACTGCAAAGGCTGCTGGAATTGATTGCCAAAGAGGGATTACAGCGTCAGGACAGACACTGACTGAGCGGCTGCCACCGTCCCTTAAAGGCGGCGGCAGTCACAAAGCATCTAGAGAGGATTCAGCAGCAGACCGCGCTGGGACAATACCCTTCTCAGTACCAGTCCGGGCGAATTGGGATCCCGGGTCTGTCTCAGGTTATGAGCAACCATAAACTCGCTTTGCAGCTCATCATCCAACCCCAGAGATTCAAAGGCTTCCACCGTCAGCGTCTGCTGCTGGGTATCTATTAATGTCTTGATAATGCCCAGCGGAAAGCATTGCTCGGCTTCGGCGTTGAGATAAGCAAACGCTGTCAGGGCTATTATCTGACCGAATACGCTGAATAGTGCCAGAGTCTGCACTTCGTCCGCGTCTATCTGTACCCCTTGCATCTGATGCAAACTGTCCACAGATTCGATCGCCACTGACTCGGTCAAACGCCAATAGCCTTGTACCAGCTTGCGATATGGCTGCGGCAATTCATCGAGCCGCTCCTTAAGATAGAAACTAAAGGCATAACGGTAGATATTGACCTGTCCAAGGCGCACCAAGGCATCCTTGAGGCTGCGGTTGGGCTGGACTGAAGGTGAGAGCGCGTTATTGCTGCGCCACAGCAAATGGGCTGCCAGCGCGGGATCGGTCGCGACAATATCGATCACATTGCGGATATCACCATCGGCAATAATAGCCTTCTTAAGCGGGATCAGGATGCCGCGGCGCCCTATCACCTGCTCTTCGTTGGCAATAATGGCACGCACTTGAGTAAAAACCTGCTGCTCAAGATCTGTCATGTGATTCTTTAAACCTGCTGTTATTTATTATGAAGGCACTATTGCCATTTATTATGGCAGAGAATTTACCCACAAAACGCCCACCAGGGTCAAGTTCAATCGATAATTAGCCCGGTTTTTGCTAAATAGAATCAAAAAAGTAGCATCAAAAAGCGCCCGCCTCCTGCAGCTTGGAGAAGATGATTTGTGCCAAACGTAAATAACCCTGTTGATTAAGATGTACATTATCTGACTTGAGCTCGTTTGAACGCAAAAGCTCAGATAGAGTATCCTCCAGCAATATGGCACCGTGCTTGTCGGCCAGTTCGGCATATAAAGGCAGAGGTGACAGCAACAGACTCTTTTGCGGCACAGCCAGCAGCACTACCGGAATTTGCCGCTCTTTGGCCTCAAGTAACATGGTCTCAATGTTTTGCGTCAATTGCGCCTGGCTGCGACCGCGGAGAATATCGTTACCGCCTTCAAGCAAAATAAGCAGATCCGGCTTGGTTTCATCCAGCAGCGCCGGCAAACGCTCAAGCCCGGCAGCCGATTGCTCACCGGAAATCCCGGCGTTGATCACCTCACAACGGCACAACTCAGCCAGACGGCTGGGATAATCATGCCCGGCCTTGGCACCCACGCCTTGGGTCAGGCTGTCACCGAAGGCCAGCAGTTTGCCATTACTGCCGATATAAGCCAGCTTGGGTTCTGAGCACGCCAGCAAAAACAGCGACAACAGGGCTATAACCCCGCCTCTCAAACCATACCTAAAATCAGCTTTCATATTTCGACTCTTGCCTCCTTGTCGGTGCTCGAAAAGGCCCAGGTTCTAAACTACAACCGATAGAAATACGGGCAGAAAAAAGCCGGGAAACCCCGGCTTTCTATGCTATCAGAAGCGATAGCTGACGCTGAATCTCAGCGCCCGGCCGCTTCCTGAGTAATAACCATCGCCCAAGGTACTGAAATAACCTGAGCTGGCATATTGCTTGTCAAACAGGTTGTCGACCCTCAGGCTGGCAAGCCAGGCATCACGGCTGTAGTTGAGGGCGATATTTCCCAGCCAGTAGCTGTCCAGTTTATCGTGCTGATTGCCATTGTCACCTTCCATATATCTGTCACCCAAATACTGGCCCTCGACAAATAGCTGCCAGTGCTGACCAAAGTCCACACTGGTGTAGACACGCCCTGAATGCTCGGCCACCCAGGAGAGAGATTTGCCTTTGTTGGCGCCTTCAGTAAATTCGGCATCGATATAGTTGTACTCAAGTCCCAACTGCAGCATCTCATTGAGCTGCCAGTCCCAGTCGAGGCTGGCGCCATAACGACGGGAAGCATCGGCATTGACGTTGGCACCGGGGAAAGCGCCGCCGATAGGCATATCGGCACTGGGATCAAAGACAATTTCATCTTCCAGCGACAGCCGGTACAGGTTCAGACGCAGGCTCTGGTTGCTCAAGGTCCAATCCCAGCCGGCTTCAATGGAACGGCCGGTCTGCGGCTTGAGGCCGACGACCGTTGGCGGCGTATAAGCTTGCTCATCGACCTTGGCGAAACGGAAGCTCTCATCACCGCGAAGATAAAATCTGTGGCCTTCCAGCGGCCGATAGTTGAGCCCCAACTCGAGCGCGTGAGCGTCTTCATCCAGATCTATGCCATTGGGATAAACTTTACCATCCTTGAGTTCATCCTTGACCTTGGCATAGCGCCCACCCACCACATAGCTCAGGCTGCTGGTCAGTGGCACATTGGCCTGTAGATAGGTGCTGGTCATGGTTTGGGTATTGCTGCGCTGCATATAACTGAGATCGAACTCGGTTTCACCCCGTTGAATATCTGCACCTATGACTATGCTCAGCTCACCATTGCGGGTCTGATAACGCCCAAGCGCCTTGGGGTTGAATTCCAACAACGAGCGCTCATTCCGACCTGGGCTGCCATAGCTGACGCTGGACACTAGAGTGTCACTGTAGTTAAGGTCCGCAACCAAAGCCCAGTTGGCGTGCACCTGGCGCTGAATATGAGCACGCCAGGCGGAAGTCATCTCATGGTTGTAATCCCCCGGCGTCGATGTCGCCTGGCGAGGATCGACCTCAAACTGTGCCTTGGTCAACGCACCAGGGGTCTGACGCTTATTATCGTAGTAACTGCCTTCGACAAAGAAATTGGTCAGCTCTGAATCATATTGCAGACGCCCCAGTACCGAACCGGTTTCGTTGGCATTGTTTTTACGGTAGTTGTCACTCTCGTTATAAGCAGCAGCCAAATAGTAACGCCAGTTGTCATTGATGGCACCGGACAGATCGCCACGGCCTTCGTAGGTATCGAAGCTGCCACCTGATAGGGTCAGGTTGCCACCGCTGGCATTGGGCGCCTTGGTGATAATATTGATCACCCCACCGACGGCCTGATCGCCATAAAGCACCCCGGCACTGCCGGATAGGATCTCCACCCTTTCAATCTGATTGACTGCAATGGCACTCAGACTGGGAGCGGCAATATCGATATTGTTGAGTCGGCGACCATCAATCAGTATCAGGGTGTTATTCACCGCCTGACTGGCCGAAAAACCGCGCATCGCCAGCACAGGCCCTGAGTTATTGTCGGATATTTGAATGCCACTGCGGCCACGCAGCAACTCGCTCAGATTACTGGCACCACTTTGCTGAATATCGGCGGCATCTATGACCACCACATTGGCAGCAATATTGAGCGGCGTGTCATCCTGACGGCCAATGACCACCAGCTGTTCATCCACAGCCTTGGGCGTCACGCTCGCCATGACGGGAACAGAGGTAAATGCACCGCAAAGCAGCGCGAGATGATTTAGTTTGAAACCCATTTTCCTTTGACTCCTGAAAGGGAAACGGGGCAAGAGTGCCACGGCAGGGAGAGCCCCTTGGCTGCCGCATTTCGAGATCTGCCCACCGAAATCATCGAAATACCTCCAGGGCCGGTCTCCGGACTTTGGCTATGCGGTTGACCGCGCAAGAACCGGCTTTTATGACGCCGCTTGGGCGCGCCTGTCTCTCACCATTTACCGTTGCGGGGGCAGTGCCGGATTCTCACCGGCTTCCCGATTATCCCCGGTCTTTAATTCCGGGGCACCACGAGAGGTTGACTGAAATACTGTGCTGTCATTCCCGGCCTGGCCGAGAGCGGGCATTATAGACGTCTATATGGATAAATGTCTAATTTTGACGACGACGGACCGCCGCAGATTTACCCTGAAAAACAAAAAGGGAGCCGAGGCTCCCCTTTTATGCTCTTAGCTATTAACCCAGCTCTTTGGGGTTACTGCCAAAACGGTTGTCACCCACTTCGCTGTCCTGGCAGTAGAAGACCAGCAGTACAATCCAACCTATAACAGGGATTAGCCCTAACAGCTGCCACCAACCACTGCGGTCAGTGTCATGCAGTCGACGCGCCGCAATCGCAATAGAGGGTAATAGCAGACCCAAAGAATAAATCAGCCCCAGCACTGTGGTACCCAGAGCATAGTCGATAGCACTGACAACCATACTGAAAATGATATAGAACAGAACAAACATCCAGTATTCTGTCCGTCGGGCTCGACCGGTAAAGTCGGCGTATTTTTTGATGGCTCCGATGAAATGTTCCATGTTTTCTCCCAATAACAGATCCAAGATCCGAAAACGCCGCACCAATTATTGAATGGCTTAAGGCAACCAAAGTTTCACCAGAGTTTCTGACTCCCTGAAACAGCAAACAATTTTAACATACCTGAATGAACTGCAAAGTGACAGAAAAGAGATTTACATTCCGTTCGCCACAGAATCAGAGATATCTCACCCCGTCAGTCGTCATTGGTTTACAGATATCGCCAATAGATAGCACATCGACGCTTTTTCATCTTACCTGGTCAGCTTAAAACCGCGGCTGGCGGCCAGAGCCTGGATATCGGCTTCCATTTGATCCAGCTGTGCCTGGCGCTTTCGACCTATTGCCCCCGAGTTAGACTTGGATGCCAGACTGGTGAGAATATTGCGCCAGTATGACACTTGTTTTTTACGCTGTTTACGGCTCAAAGGATTGAGTGGCCGCTGCGCTGCGAGCGCCTTGAGCAAGGCTGCAGTAGCGCCGCGCCAAACCTCTGGCAGCGATTCCAGGTTATTCAAAAGCCAGCCAAGACATACCAAGCGACTCACCTCGGTGTGGATAAATCCGTTGTCACCCAAAGGCATTTGCCGCCCCAATAACAAGGCATTGAATTGCCCCTGAATTTCAGTGCTCCAAGGTTTGCGTTGCAGCTCGGTCAGATGCTGGGAGAAGACCATCTTCGCCAGTTCATGCTCAGTAAACAGGCTGCGAATGCCATCGAGCAGTGCCAGAGTAAACTCAGGGTAACGACGACCGAGAGTCCATTGCAATGAAAGCCCGAGAACTGAGCTTTCCCAGATCTCTTCTCTTTTATTTGGCGACTCCCATTTGAGGCACACAGGGACAAACCAGGCAAGAAAACGCGTCTGCCATTCAGGTCTGGCGGCAATATAGCCAAGGGCCTGCCGCCCCAAATAGCTACTGGCCGGGCTGGCCCGGTTGACTTCAAGAAATGCCAGTAACTCGTCGGGGTTATCGGCCTCCAGCAACGGCTCAAGCCGAGGAGAGAGTCGCTCTCTGGCCAGGAAAAAGCGTAAACATTGACCCGCTTTGGCCAGAGTCCAACCGCCTAGCGCCAACATAGGCAACGCCAATAGAATACCCAACAGTTCGTGCCAGGTATTTTGTTGCTCTCGATAGTACTGGATATCGGTGCGCGCTATGCCAGGTTCCTCAGGCAAATACCAAAGGGTCACAGCCTCACCGACGCTTTTTGAGTCGCAAAGCAGGCCTGGGGGATTCCAGATATAATGCTCACCGCCGTTAGGCAACTGGTAATGCACCAGGCAATCCCACTCATAACGGCCGACACCCCAGCGCCCCGGGGGCACATATTGTTGAGCACGCCGGGCGATATAACCTTGGGTCTCGACACCTCGCTCGAGCAGGATATTCACTTCCTGCCAGGATTCAACACTGTCCTTGACAAAAAAGAGCCCAAGAGCCGAGAACAGTCCACCGGCAAGCGCAAAAGAGCCGATAAAAGCCAGGTCTTTCCAGATTGCCCGTATCTTTCCCACCGAGCCCCCTTTGATTCAATCCTTTAAGGCCGCGGATTGTAGCAGATTTCAACAATCAGTTGAGGAACACTTCACAGTTTGCCATTGGGGTCTGCGCACGCCACAGAGTCATGCTATGCTCGGGCAAATTGCGAAAGGAGTAACAGCATGAAACGCCCTATCATTCTCGACTGCGATCCCGGCCATGATGATGCCATTGCCTTGATCCTGGCCCTGGCCAACCCTGAACTGGAACTATTGGCCGTGACTACCAGCGCCGGTAACCAAACCCAGGAAAAAACACTCAACAATGCCATGCGAGTGCTTACTCTACTGGGCAGAACCGATATACCTGTAGCCAGCGGTGCCCCCAAGCCTTTGGCAAGGGAGCTGATCATTGCCGACAATGTTCACGGTGAATCCGGGCTCGATGGTCCTGAACTACCGGATCCCGCCTTTGAACCTCAGCCGGTAATGGCCTGGGAACTGATGGCCGAAAAAATCCGCCAAAGCAGCCAGCCGGTGACTCTGGTGCCCACCGGGCCATTAACCAATATCGCGATTTTCCTGAGTGCCTATCCCGAACTCAAATCCCGTATCGAACAGATAGTGCTGATGGGCGGCGCCGCCGGTGTCGGCAACTGGACTCCTGCCGCCGAATTCAACATTTTTGTTGACCCGGAAGCGGCCGACATGGTGTTCAAGTCAGGTATCCCCATCGTCATGGCCGGGCTGGATGTGACCCATGAGGCGCAGATCATGGAACAGGATGTGGCCCGTTTCCGCGCTATTCCCAACAAGGTTGCCAAGTGTGTTGCCGATCTGCTGGAATTCTTTGTTATCTACCACAAGGATCCCAAGTGGGGCTTTGATGGCGCACCACTGCATGACCCCTGCACCATAGCCTGGCTGCTCAAGCCTGAGCTGTTCATCGGCCTGGACTGCCATGTGGCCATCGAAACCCAGAGCGAACTGACTGTAGGGATGACTGTTGTCGATCGTTACCACCTGACCGGTAAACCCGCAAACGCCAAGGTGCTGATGCATCTGGATCGTGAAGGCTTTGTGGATCTGCTGGTTGATAGCCTCTACGCCTATCAGGATTAAAATATGAGCAGACTAGTGATAATCGGCAGTGCCAACGCCGATCATGTGATGGAATTCAGTCACCTGCCCGAGCCTGGGCAAACACTGATGAGCCGCAGCTACCGGTTGGAACATGGCGGCAAAGGGGCCAACCAAGCGGTCGCCACCGCCAGACTGGCACAGCCTGGTACCCGAGTGGACTTTATCTGCCATCTTGGGGACGACGCCATTGCCGATACCATGATTAAGAGTTGGTTGGACGATGGCATTCACCCACAGGGGTTGAAGAAGATGCCGGCAATGGCGACCGGCAGTGCGATGATTTTCATCGGTGATAACGGTGAAAACTGTATCGGAGTGGCCGCGGGTGCCAACGCCAGCCTGGAACCTGCCGATGTCCACTGTCATCAAGACCTGTTCGAAGACGCCAGCCATCTGTTGGCACAGCTGGAAACGCCTCTGGAATCAGTCAAAACTGCACTGCAACTGGCTAAGCAACAGGGCACAGTGACCATACTCAACCCGGCTCCCGCAAGCCCCTTGGCAGACGATATGCTGGCCTTGGTGGATATCATCACTCCCAACGAAACTGAGGCAGAAGCGCTTACCGGTATCGAGGTCGAAGATGAGGCCGGCGCTGCCAGAGCGGCAGCCGCTCTGCAAGCCAAAGGGGTTGGTACAGTGGTAATCACCCTCGGCAGCCGCGGTGCCTACGTGCGTCACCCAGAGTTTGAGGGCCTGGTGCCTAGCTATCCGGTCAAGGTGATTGATACTGTAGCCGCAGGAGACACTTTCAACGGTGCCCTGATGGTGGCCTTAAGTGAAGGGCTGGTCATGGAGCAAGCTGTGGATTTTGCCAACAAGGCAGCCTCCATAGCCGTGACCCGTCATGGCGCCCAGCGCGGTATTCCCTACCGCCGCGAGCTGTAATCAAGCCACTAACAACACAAAAACGGGAGTCATAGACTCCCGTTTTTTATGCTGGCTGCCACTCAAGTTATTCGCCTGGATTGGCTTCTCTATGAGCCTTGAGCTTATTGGTAAACTCTTGCTGCAGTTGCTCCATTTTGGGCAGCAGTCCCTGGCTCAGCGATTGAGTCATCATCATCGACTCCTGCATCACGGCCGGCATCTTGGCAACCATGGAGCGCCCTGTGTCACTGGCATAAAACGCCAGCATATCGGCAATTTCCTTGTCACTGTAGTGCTTTACATAAATATCTGTCAATGGCTGCTTCAGACGGTCCCAGCCCAGCTCCTGCTTGAAGATCTGCGTACTCTTGCGGGCAAACTCTTCAAATAAAGGCTTTTCACTCTCCTTGATATTGAACTCTTGTTGCATGCTCAAAATCATCTGTTCCATCTGGGTATAAGCCGTGTCCATCATGGAGTCCATCTGCATTTCCAGCAGCAGTTGCTCCACCTGGGCCCGGCGAGCGCTGTCATCGGCCAACGCCAAAGGGCTGGTGAGCAATACACCACCCAGAACAAGAGATGACCAAAAACCAGGACCTTTCATGAGTGCCTCCGTGGCAAATATTGATTCGACTGTCAGTCTATCACAACCCAAACAGCTGTCAGCTGCTCCGGCCGCGGCTGATAGTTAAAATTCTGAGATTAATTCTCATTTAAGCTAGATACCGTTATGATTAACCCAGGCGGGAGCCTGCGGGGCTCTCGTACTGTCGAGAGAAATATCGACCCTAAAACCAGAAAAGGAATTGAAAATGAATAAGTTAACCAAGAGACTCGCGGGTATTGCCCTATTGGGAGCCGGCGCCGTTATCAGCAGTACTGCCAGCGCCAACGAATGCAGCCTGACCATCACAGCCAACGATGCGATGCAATTTGATACCAAAGAACTCAGCGTTCCCGCCAGTTGCAAGACGGTAGAACTGACATTGACTCATTCCGGCACCCTACCTGTGACAGCCATGGGCCACAACTGGGTTCTGAGCAAGAGCGCCGATATGCAGGGCATTGCCACTGATGGTATGGCAGCAGGCGCCGATGCCGCCTATGTTAAAGCCGGTGATGAACGGGTCATTGCCCACACACCTCTGGTTGGTGGCGGCGAATCAGTCAGCATCAGCTTTAGCACCGAAGGCATGACACCGGAAGAAAGCTATAACTTCTTCTGCTCCTTCCCTGGCCACTGGGCCGTGATGCAAGGCAGCTTCAGTATCAAAGGCTAAGCCTGCGCGCTTTGGGCCCTGCAAGGGGCCCAAAGAAACATTTCCCTACCGTAAGACAGCAGACTTCCTAATCATCATTGGTCAAGGCCCGCGGGGTACCGCAATGTTTGCCCGATAAGGTTGAGCGCCCGGCCGCCGAGGTATGCCAGCTGTTGAATCAGGCCCTGCAACTCTCCCCCCCCCAGCGCTAGTTAAAAAAATCCCCGCAACTTGGCGGGGATTCAGATTAATGGCGAAGCTTACTTAACGATTTCCATCTCTTGCAGTAAGTTATCTGCATTATCCAGATACTTCATCACCCACAGCATGTAACGGCTGTCCACCTGAATGGAGCGGTTGATGTTATCGTCGTAGTTCCAGTCACCTATGATGCTCTCATAAACACCGTCAAACAGCAGTCCCACCAGCTCAGCGCGGCCGTTGAGGGTTGGCGAGCCTGAGTTACCGCCTGTGGTATCCAGAGTTGAGAGGAAGTTGACCGGTACCGAGTCAATATCTTTGAAGTAGAAGTCACCGTATTGCTTGGCCTTGATAAGCTCCAGCTCTTTCTTGGGAGCATCGAAAGGCTCAACCCCGGTGTCTTTCTGCACTATGCCTTCCAGACGAGTGAAAGGTACGGCGTAGAGACCGTCTTTGGGTGAGTAGCCCTTCACATGACCCACCGTCACCCGCAGGCTGGAGTTGGCATCGGCATACACAGGTTTACCCTGCTCACGGTTGTAGGCAATGATGGCTTCCATGTACTGAGGACGCACCTTCATCAGCTCACCGGCCAACTCTTTCTTTTTCTGCTCCAGCTGCATACCTGTGTCATAGAAGGCCACGGCAAACTGGATCATAGGATCTTTCGAGGCCTTGAAATCGGCAACCGACTTGTCCATCCAGGCCAGACGCACATCTTTGTTATCCAGCTTGGTATTCTTGTACATCTTGTCCAGAGTCTTCTTCAGCTTGGCCTCATCGAGCTTGTTGCCTATGCCGAAGTACTTGTCCAGCGCCGGCAGTCGCTCAGACTTGGGCAGCGCCGCATAACGCTTGAGCATCTCAAACACCAGCGCCTTGTCGACACTGGCGGCATAACGGCGATCGATACGCTCCATACCGGCCTTGAAGCGGATCATGTCACGCTCCTGGAAACCCGGCTCGCGTTCCATGTCCGGCAGCGCCTTTTCATTGGCCAGACGATAGAGTTCGCGGGCCGTTGGCAACATGGTGGTATACCCCAGATAGCCCAGGATAATATCACGCTGCTGATCCGCCTGGCTTTGAGCGACCAGCTTGTCCAGCTGTGCCAACACCTCGCCATACTGGGCCTTGCGGCTGCTGTCGGCATCGATCCAGCTCTTGAGCTTGGCTTCCAGGGCACGCTTGTCTTCCAGCATGGTCGACTTGCCGTAGAACTCGATCATTGAGGTGAAGTTCTTGGCATAGTTGGCCAGACCGGCGATCAGGCTCTCGTACTTGATGCGCTCGTCACTGCCTTCCGGGGCCGTCTCTTTAATGATCTCGATAAAGCGCTCACGCAGCTCCTTGCCTTGTGGATAGGACCACTCAAACTGGTTTTCCACTTCATTGCCGGTGCGGTATCTGTTGGTGCGTCCCGGGTAACCGGCCACCATCACAAAGTCCCCTTCCTTGACCCCTTTGGCCGACACCTTGAGGAAGCTCTTGGGCTCATAAGGTACGTTATCCTTGGAGAAATCGGCCGGCTTGCCATTTTTGTTGACATAGGCGCGGTAGAAGGAGAAATCGCCCGTGTGGCGCGGCCACATCCAGTTGTCGACATCACCGCCGTACTTACCCACGCTGGCCGCTGGGTTATACACCAGGCGAACATCACGGATTTCCAGCTGCTTCACCAAATAGTACTCGAGACCACCGTGGAAGCTGTAAACCTGACAGCGATAGCCATCTTCTTTTTCACACTGGGCCACCAGTGACTTCTCGGCCGCCTCGACGCCCTTGTAGAAAGCGTCGCCCTGCTTGTTGTCCAGGCCTTTCTTCACCTTGTCGGTCACATTGGTGACCTCTTCGGTGACATATACCCGCGAGCCCGGAGTTGCCGGCAATTCTTCGGCAAAGTTTTTCGCCAGGAAGCCATCATGCAGCAGATTCTTCTCCGGGGTGGAGTTGTACTGGATGGAGCCGTAGGCACAGTGATGGTTGGTTACCACCAGACCCTTGGGCGAAACGAAAGACGCGGTGCAGCCGCCCAGGCTTATCACGGCGTTCATCGGGAATTCGGTCAGCTTGGAGATAGACTTGGCGTCTATTTCCAGTCCTTTGGCCTTGAGTTCATCGGCCATGGCCGGCAGTTGGTAGGGCTGCCACATGCCCTCATCGGCCTGTACACCAAAACTGGTGGCTATGGCCGTTGCAAGTAACCATTTTTTCATTCTAGTAAGTCCATTCGCTGGTATTAGTTCAATTTGTTGTTTTTGTGCAACAAAAAAGCCGGGCACAAGTCCCGACTTTAACACAGACTACCAAGCGGCTACAGACTCGGAAAAATTCCCTTACAAAGGGCTTAGCTTAGGCCCCCAGCGTCGCATACAGCTGGGCAGCTATAATGCCTATCCCCAGGAGGGCCATCAGCGCCATCGCCGGCTTGCCACCGGCAACTTTGTAGCCTTCCGGCGACTCACGCCGCTGTTTCAGCGCTATGGCTATCGGCAGGAAGATGATGATCACCACTAAAGGCACGGCGGCAAACCCCAGCAGCGCTGAAAAACCTTCCGGCAGATACAGGGCGCAGGCCAGCGGCGGAATAAAGGTCAGCAACCAAGTCTGCAAGCGGCCGACAAAGTTACTCTTGGCGCGGATAAGCTCGGCGCTGAAGTCAAACAGGCTCAGGGTCACTCCAAGAAACGAGGTGATCAACGCCAAGTCGGCAAACAGCCCAATGCACTTGCTCACCAAAGGCTGCTCGCTGATAGCCTGCAAGGCACTGATGAGTTTCGACAGTGAACCGCCAAAGCCGTGAATGGTATCGCCGCCGACGGTACCCAGGGTTACCAGCAGCCAAAGCAGATAACAGGCCAGCGGAATGCCGGAGCCTATCAGCAGCACCTTGCGCAGGGAAACCGTGTCACCATCGAGATAGCGCACCAGAGTAGCAATACAGACATGGAAACCAAAAGAGGTAAATACCACAGGCACGGCGGCCAGCCACACATTGGCATAGGAATCGGTCGGCGCCTGCTCCAGTAAGGTGTTCATATTCACCTCAGGCAACAGAAACAGTACCACCAGCACCAGCATGACTATCATGGCGGAAAACAGCCCGCGGGAGAGCTTATCGACCCAACCGACTCCCAAGGCGGCAAAACTGCCCAGAGCCAGGGTAAACAAGAGTACCGCGTCCTGGCCATCCAGGGTCATATCGAACCAGGCCTTGGCCTTGAGCACCAGGAGATCGGCGCCGCCGGTCAGATAGGCAGCGGTCAGGGCAAACAGCAGGCTGAGAAAGGCGGCGCTTTGAATCAGTTGCCCCGTCTTACCCAAGGCTTTACCTGTGATGGCATGCAGGTTATCCCCCACGCCGGAGCGCAGATTGACTTCCAACATCAACAATGAGGTGTAGGCAGAAATGCCCCAAATGACCAACATCAATAGCAGGGCCGGCAGTAAGCCCAGAGCAGCCGTTGCCAATGGCAAGGCCAACATACCGGCGCCTATCGCTGTACCTGCGACTATGGCTACAGAGCCCAATATTTTAAAGTTCACTAAAATTCGTCCTGTTCTTTTGTCTTGTTATCTTTAAGGTCAGATTTACCCAAGGGGAAAGGCGAATTGTCAGCGCAGCTGGCAAGCTGTAACGTCTTGGCCGCAGATGAAATTCCGCCTTACGGAGTTTCATTGGCCCCAACAGCTCAGCAAACAGAAGAGGTATGCCACCAAGCCACTGGGGCTAACTAAATCGTGGACAGCGGAATTGGGGACTGCAAAGATGCAAACTCAACACTGAGGCTCTTTCTCAAAAATTAACTTAACCGGGACATTAACAGAGCCACAGCCCTTGGGCAAGCAGGGAAGCGCGACTATCAGCCAGTTACCCTATGCTTCGACTTGATTCCTGATACAGGGCTGTCAAACGGAAACATAAACCATTTTCTCGACTTTCAGCGGCGTAAAAAATCGACAGCCCCCCTCTTTCCCAGATAAAGAAATCTCATTTTTATCGAAATCAGAGCAGTGTTGCCATAACGAACTTTATCGTTATAATGGCCGCCTCTGTCTTAGGGGAGTAGCTAACCTGGGTCCCGCCCAGGGGTAAGTATCAACACACTTGGCCTCATGCCATGGTGCTTACAGCAAGCTTAGGCTTGCCCGGCAAGACCTGAGTACGGTATACCGCACTAATTATAAAGGGGTGGGCGGTAGACTGTGCTTGGAATTTTGCCACCCCGAAGGAACGCCCATTTTGGAAGCTCTCATCGCCTCAACTCTCACTGTCGCCGTAGCCGAAATCGGTGACAAGACTCAGCTGTTGGCCCTATTGTTGGCCGCCCGTTTCAAAAACAAGACCGCAATCATCTCAGGGATCCTTATCGCCACCCTGCTCAACCATTTTGCCGCCGCCTGGCTGGGCCAATGGGCCATGGGTTGGCTCAGCGCCGATGTCGGCCGTTACCTTGTTGCCGGTAGTTTCTTTGTCATCGCCCTCTGGGTGCTGGTGCCCGATAAGGTCGATGCCGAAGAAAGCCGCTTCTACCGCTATGGCCCTTTCGTGGCCACCTGTTTGCTGTTCTTTATCGCCGAAATGGGTGACAAGACCCAGGTCGCAACCGTGGTGCTGTCAGCCAAATACGATAGCCTGCTGATGGTAGTATCAGGCACCACTGTCGGCATGCTGCTGGCGAATGTTCCTGTGGTACTGGCCGGCCATTTCAGTGCCGACAAGCTGCCCATGACCTGGATCCACAGAGGTTGCGCCCTGCTGTTTGCCCTATTGGGGATTGCCACCCTGTTGTGGGAATAGGGCAACCGCTGACAGCGCAAAAGGGGCAGCTCAAGCTGCCCCTGTTATTTCCGGCGTGCAATTATCAGCTGGCCAGCATCTCTTGCACCCGGCGGCCGTAGTCGGCATCGGCCTGACTGAAGTGACCTATCATTCGCTGCTGCACATCCTGAGTCGCTTGGCTCAGAGTACCGCAGATATTGCTGATAAGCCTGGCCTTTTCTTCTTCCGGCAACAAGCGGTAAAGGTTGCCAGCCTGAGTGTAGTCATCCTGACCATAACGGCTGTATCTGTCAGCTTCACCATCCAGGCGCAGCGGCGGCTCTTTGAACTCTGTGGCATCCTGCAGGCCGCTTGGCTGCGAGTTGGGGCCATAGTTTGCCGCCGCATCGCCACCTGTCTGGCTTCCTTGATAAGGGCACTGAGCCCCGGCCATGGCACCGGCACGTTGATGGTGATTGGCCTGAGTCGCATGGGGGCAGTTCACCGGCAACTGGTTATAGTTGGCTCCTATCCGATAACGCTGGGCATCGGCATAGGCAAACAGGCGAGCCTGCAACATCTTGTCCGGCGACGCGCCAACACCGGGAACCAGGTTACTTGGCGCCAGTGCCACCTGCTCTACTTCAGCGAAGTAGTTCTGTGGCAGACGATTGAGCTCCAGTACCCCAACCTCAATCAGCGGGTAGTCCTTATGTGGCCATACCTTGGTCAAATCAAACGGATTGATATGGTACGTATTGGCATCGGCTTCCGGCATTATCTGCACCTTGAGCTTCCAACGGGGGAAGTTACCATCCTGGATTGCCGCCACCATGTCGCGCTGGGCATGATCCGGATCGATTCCCTTCACCTTGGCGGCCTGCTCTTCAGTCAGGTTGGCTATGCCCTGCTCAGTCTTGAAGTGGAACTTGACCCAGAAGCGCTCACCCTTGGCATTCCAAAATGAGAAGGTGTGCGAGCCAAAGCCATGCATCTGCCGATAGTTGGCCGGAATGCCCCGGTCAGACATCAAGACCGTCACCTGATGCAAGGACTCCGGGTTGAGCGACCAGAAGTCCCACATCGCCTGAGGATCTTTCAAGTTGGTGTGCGGGTTACGCTTCTGAGTGTGGATAAAGTCAGGAAACTTGATGCCATCACGCAGGAAAAAAGTGGGGGTGTTATTGCCCACAATGTCGTGATTACCGCGTTTGGTGTAAAAACGCACTCCAAAACCACGGGGATCGCGCTCGGCATCGGCGCTGCCCATCTCACCGCCTACGGTCGAGAAGCGAACAAAAGCCTCGGTCTGGGTGCCTACACCCTGGAAATGTTCGGCTATAGTGTATTGACTCATATCATTGGTCACTGTGAAGGTGCCATAAACCCCCGTGCCTTTGGCATGCACAACCCGCTCTGGGATCCGCTCGCGGTTGAAGTGGGCCAACTTTTCAATCAGGTGCCAGTCCTGCAGCAACAGAGGACCACGCTCTCCGGCGGAGAGGGAATTCTGATCGTCTGCGATAGGGGCGCCGCTCTGGCTGGTGATATATTGCTTCTGACTCATCTCGTGCTCCTTAGTCCTTTGTTTTGTTTAACCAGTTTTCAATCACATCATATAGGGTGGCCATAGGTGCTCCCTTGAGCAGTCATATTGGCGATGTGGTCATCTTAGTCAAACGACCATTTTTTTAAAAACGATTAAAACTGATTGTCATAATTCCATTTATAGATTGCTTTGGGGCTGGCTTAATAAGTGGAGGATAAAGAAATGGATAACCGAGATAGCAGTGACTACCAGTCGAGATGAAAAACGGCTGAAGCAGAACAAGCTGACATCGTCACGAAAGCAAGAAACAAACTTTATAGAAACCGGCACCATGAGATTACTCGGGCGCCGGTGGTTTGCCAGCCTTACTTATCATCTGATTTTTCGCCGTTTATTTGATCACTTGACTGCAATTCAGGCGCTGGTGTGCGATAGAGTTTAACCAGGTAATAGGCATCGATAAGCACAATAAAGAAGTTCACCAAAGCCACAGGATAAGCAGCAATGGCCACACCATAGGCAACAAACAGTGCCGCTCCAAGCAGGTTCCACCAGCGCAACCGTTTGATATTGGACATCATCAGAGAGATAGCCACCACTACTGATGCCAGATATCCGACCCACTCCCATATATTGATTGTATCCATCCAAGCTCCCCTATTTCACAGCAGCAACTGTCTTCGAATCATGACGCCCCTGAATGCCAAATTCCCAACCCCTCGCCTATAAGGATAGTCGCTTACAAACAGGAGCAAGAATGAATACTGGAGCTAAAAAATTGGCTTTGGGCCTGTTGGCAATCTACCCAATTGCAACTAGGCCCGTTGTCCATGCGAGTGAAATAATCTTGAAAAACAGGCGATACATTGGCCTTAATCTATGCTTTTACGCAAACTCAGCGCTAGCATATGGCCCTAACGCTTGATCACGGCCGCGGTCATACGGGAGATACAGGTCAGCTCACCGGCGCTATTATGAATAAGCACTTCCCAGACAGAGCTACGTTTGCCCAAATGTACCGCTCTGGCGGTTGCCTTGAGTTCTCCATTACGGGCTGCCCGCAGGTGATTGGCGTTGATCTCCTGACCGACACAATAGTAGTTTTCAAAGTCCACCGCAAAATTGGCGGCATAGCTGGCCACCGTCTCTGCCAGCGCCACATTGGCACCACCATGGACTATCCCAAGTGGGTTGTGGATAGCCGGAGACGCCGGCATGCTGGCTACCATATAGTCATCACCTATCTCTGTGATGCGGATCCCCAGGGTCTGCATCAGGGTGCCCTTGCCACTCATACCAACATCCAGTTTGGCACAATCTTCCAGGGTGATAGGGCGAAACCAAATACTCATCTTATTGTTATCCTTAGTACTCCAATTAGGAAAATCAGTGTACTTGGCCGCCAACATCCAAGTAAACCCGACCAAGCAGATAAGCTTGCACCGACGCAACTTCAATGAAAGGTAAAGCAATGGGGCAATCGCCCCCCTGCGTAAATGATTGCGAAGTTCTGAAGTTATCTCCCCCTGTCATCAAAAATTAATTTTTGCGCGATGTGTTTATAAAAAAAGCGGCCAGCTGGCCGCTTTCATCCATTTGGGTTATCAGAATTGAGCAACAACAGGATCAGAGCAAAGCTCGGCTTCCAGTTCACAAACCTGATAAGTCACGCTCTCGGCTTCAGTGCTGAAGCGATCACGAAACTGACCATCGTTGGCGGTGGTCGCAACCTGCTCACCATCGCGGAAAATCGCCACTTCATCACCCAGGGCACCATTCCAGTTAACATCGACCATGGCGCTGCCACGACGGGACTTGAGGGCGCGGCTGATATCGGCAGAGATGCTGTGGGCAAATACCTGCACTTCCATGCTGACACTGTCGCTGAGCTCGGTGGCATCGGTCGCTGTCAGGGTCACTGTGTAGGTACCAGCCTGGGCATACACATGTTGAGGGTTTGCCTCGCTGGAAACAGAGCCGTCACCGAAATCCCAGTGGTAGCCGGTGATATCATCATTGATATCAGAGCTGCTGTTGCTGAAGCTGACGCTCAGACCTTCGGCTTGATAGTCAAAGCCGGCATTAGGTGCTGAAGGACCGGCTTCACCCAACGCAGTGATCACCATCCCCCAGTTGTTCAGGGTGCCGTTGTCACCACCGGCATGGTCAGTCACACTCAGAGTCCAGGTTCCTTGGGCAATTTCACCGTTGAAGTCACTCAAATCCCAACTCTTGACGATATCATCATTGCTACTGCCTTCACGATTATGCAACACCACTTCGGTACCGGATGGCGAAGTCAGGGTCACAGTCAAATCACCAATCCAGGTGTGGCTGATGTTGACGTTGCTGTTGACCCCGAAGATCTGCAGCGGATCGGCGATCTCAATGGTGCTGGTCACTGTGGTGTTATCGGCAATAGCCACCGGGGTATCATTGCTGTACGGGAAGTCATTCAGCCCTTGAGGGATGATTTCCAGGCTCACCACACTGCTCTTTTCAATACTGCCGTCATTACCCGATACCGTGATGGCGTAATCACCCCACTGAGTCTCGGCTGTGCTGGCGACGTTCAGGGTAAAGCTGTCACCGGCACCAACATTGGTAGCAGACAAAGATACCCCTTCCAGAGCGGGTTCCACACTGACACTCAGCTCAACACTGCCATTCCAACCGGCGACACTACCGACACTAAAGTCATAGCTGGTGCTTTCACCGGCTTCAATGGTGCGGGCAGCCGGGCTCACGCTAAAGCGATAACTTGGGCTTGGATTAGCTTGATCGAGTGCATTGGCCGCATTCAGACGGGTACCGGCAACACTCTTACCTGTCATGGCCGCATTGGCATCACCCGAATTCATCAACAGTGCTTTCATCTCAAGCGGTGTCAGATCCGGGTTGATAGACCATACCAGAGCCGCGACGCCACTCACCATAGGTGTCGCCATTGAGGTGCCCGAATAGCTCTCGTAGCCACCACCAGGAACCGTTGACAGAATGGCACTGCCTGGCGCGGCCATATCTACACTGGTAGCACCCCAGTTGGAGAACCAGGAGATATCATCCGAGCTATTGGTACTGGCGATAGACATCACTATGTCCGATTCATAGTTGGACGGATAATGAGGGCTGGCATCATTATTTGTGGTGTCGTTACCGGCCGCAGCCAGAAACAGAATACCGGCGTCACCGGCAGTTTCAATGGAATCCTTCAGAGCCTGGCTGAAACCACCACCACCCCAGGAGTTGTTGGTGGCCTTGATATCGACACCATGATTCACCTTAAGATCTGTCATATAGTCGATACAGGCGATGGCATCTGCGGTAGAACCTGTACCGGCAGGAGTAAGAAACTGACAGCCAATAATAGTCACGTCCCAGTTGACTCCGGCGACACCCAGGCCGTTATTTCCCTTGGCGCCAATGGTGCCGGATACATGGGTACCATGGCCGTTGCCGTCCATGGGATCGCCATTGTTGTTGGCCGAGCTGAAACCGTGAACATCATCAATCACGCCGTTGCCGTCATCATCTATGCCGTTACCGGGAATTTCACCCGGGTTAACCCACATATTGGCCTGCAAGTCCGGATGGTTATAGTCAACCCCGGTGTCGATAACTCCGATGATCACATCCGTGCTGCCTGTGGTGACATCCCAGGCTTCGGGAGCATCAATATCGGCGTCAGCCACACCACCGGTTTGCCCAGTGTTGTGCATGCCCCAGAGCTCAGGGAAACGGGGATCATCCGGCATGCCTATGGCCCGCAGAATGTAGTTGGGTTCAGCATATTTAACCGCCGGGTGACTGGAAATCATCTTGATCGCCTGCTCAATATCGGCTCCTTGACGCAGATTCAGCTTGGCCAGACGACCATCAAGCAAGCGGGCAAATTTGTCATCTATACCATCGGCATTGGCATCACGCAAAGTACCACGTACCAGGCGCTGAGCCGCGATGCGCTCCTCCTTGGTGGCATTATCCTTGTAAACCACCAGGATAGAGTCCTTGGCGTAACGGATCTCGTTTTTAGCCATTGCAGGCGCGCTACCAAGCGCCATAACCCCAGCGACAGCTACTGCCAATGGCGAGAATTTTTTCAACATATTCGGGTTTCCTATAGTCCTTATAATCCCTTGGTATCCGGAACGGCTTGCATCTGCGGCACTTCCTTGAAACGACAGGCAAACAGTGACCAGCGAGTGAAATCCGGCGTTTATTTATTGCAAATAGATTGTTACCGCAATGAAAACGATAGCGATAGTAGCAAACGGTAAAATACGACTTTGATACTAGACGTGTTAGGTATAGATAATCTTATAAGCCGCCAAAAACAAAACACAATGCATTGTTTTAAAACAAAAATAAGTCAAACCACCATTATTACAAAAAGCAATATCGACTAAAGCCTAAATAGCCTTTAACTCCAATTGCGGCACCCATCCTATACGCGTAACTTTTGTTGCTGATTTGTTCCACTCTGGTTCAATCAAGGATATGTACGAAAAGGAGTCTTAGGTGTCGGTACTCGCAAAAATCCTGTTTGGTTCAACCGTTTTGTTGACCAGTCTTGGTACAGCAGCGACAGAGCGCCAGGTGAATGCATTACAGGAGTTGCCAGTCACCCTCCAGACACTGCTGGAAACTCAGGGACGTGACAACTTGGTCGACCTGATGCAACAAGGCAGTTTCAACCAAGCCATCATAATTCAAGCCGGAATTGACAACGGCGCCGTCCTCACCCAAGTCGGATTGGGTAATCAGGCGCAAGTAGTACAACTCGGGGTCAATAACCAGGTTGAAATGATGCAGGTAGGTGACGCCAATAAGGCAAACATCACTCAAATAGGCAATGACAATCTGGTGCAACTCAACCAGCTTGGCAGCGCCAATTTTTCGATACAACAAATTGCCGATGCTGCCACTATCAGCATCACGCAGTATTAAAAACACAGGGAGCGTTTAATGAAATCTCAAGCTAAAAAGTCACTGATTGCACTGGCTATCACAACGGGTCTGGGTATGAGTGCCCAAGCCTTCGCCGGCAGTGTCAATGAAATCTCAGTTAACCAGCAGAGCCGCAGCACTGTAGGTCAGGAAGTCTATGCCGAGCAAACCGGCATTCTGAACCTGGCAGTCATCAATCAGGAAGGTTCTGCCCAGGAAGCCACCGTGGTTCAAGACGGTGTTTGGCACGAAGCCTATGTTGATTCCAAGGGCGACGAAAACAAAGTTATAGTGACTCAGAATGAAGACTGGCACGTGGCCAGCGTCGATGTAGACGGTAACGTCAACACAGCAACTGTCGCTCAATCCGGTTTCTTCAACGAAGCCAATGTTGAGCTGATCGGTGACAACAACAGTGCCGAAGTAAACCAAAACGGTGACACCAACTTCGCAGTATTCCGTGTCAACGGCAACGACAACTCCGGCTATATCAGCCAAAACGGTAACAACAACGAAGCCGGCATGATAGCCGTTGATTTCAGCCCCAACGTAGGCAACGGTAACTCTGTGACCGTACTGCAGGAAGGCAACAGCAACATAGGTGGCGTTCGCGGCGTTGCCGGTGATAACAACAGTATCGAAATCGATCAGGCTGGCGCTCTGAACACTGGTTTTGTTTACGCCCTGTCCGGCTCTGAAAACAACATCGAAATGATGCAAACCGGCACTGCCAACACCGCAGTGCTCGAATTCACCACAGGTGATGACAACGACGTTGAAATCTACCAGAAAGGTGATGGCAACGCGGTAGGCGATCTGCTGGTTGCCGATATTCAAGGTAGCGACAACGTAGTCGATATCCAGCAGGAAGGCGACACCAACGGCGTTGAATTCCAAATCTGGGGTGACGACAACAACATCGACCTGGAGCAGGATGGCAGCACCAACTTCGCTACTGCCGCCGCCTATGGCACTGACAACAGCATGGACCTGACTTCGCAGGGGGATTACAACGAACTGGTCGCCTTCACCACAGGCGAAGACAACCAGATCGAAATCCATCAGGAAGGCACTGAGAACTTTGCCTATGCCGAGCTGGAAGGTGAGAACAACGAAGTTGATATGGAGCAAGATGGCAGCGCCAACGAAGCTCTGGTCACTGTTGTTGGCTATGACAATACCGATATCGAAACCACTCAAAGCGGTGACCTCAACCTGGTAGACCTGCTGATCCTCGGTGATGACAACCTGGCTCAAATCGTTCAAAGCGGTGACAACAACTGGGTGAGCGGTGTTGACGGCGGCGCCTTCGCCGTGGTTGGTACAGGTAACAGCCTGATGATCACCCAAAGCGGTAACGAAAACCTGGTTGTCGGTTCTCAGGCCGGTACCAGCAACGCTATCAGCGTAACCCAAAGCGGCGACTACAACGTTGCCACTGTTATCCAGAACTAATCACTCTGGTGCTTTATGCGAAAGGGAGCCTCTTGGCTCCCTTTTTGTTTGCCCAATTGCCAACTGAGCGTGAGTCATTGTGGCTTGAAAACTCATGATTCCAGCGGTTTCCTGGGAACCCCATACCATAAGCATCGAATAACAAGGCGAGTATTCGCCGCTGGAACAGTGGCTATCATGGCTTCTAACTAAAAGTTACTAATTAGTATTGGCAGAGCCTCCGGCGACGGATGTTTCTCATTGCCTACCGCAGGCTTATGCACAGGCGATCCTGTGACAAGGCGAGAGTTGCGCAGCAACATGCTTTCGAGCGCGAGCCAGGGATGGTGAGCTGGCCGTTAAACAAGGAAGTTGTTGTGAACCCATCCCTGGGCGCTCGACGAAAACGTCCCTGTTTTCGACGGTCACAGTTCCACCTGTGCCTGAAAATGAGGTGTATGTCTGCAGACACTTCAGATGTTTCAAGCTACTCAGTGCTAACAGAATTACACCAATTC